>JAZSJI010000118.1:0-23749 GCA_045534235.1 Candidatus Flemingiibacterium sp.
TGCAAACGTATTGAAATTCTCGCTTTAGTGTGTTACAATAAATTAGATTTACGCAAATTGGCGAAAAAGGCGGTGCAAAACTGTGAACACGGCTGTTGCAAAAATTATGAATAGGCTTATCAGCGCCGACAAAACCGTTCACGTAAAGCTTCTCGGCGACTCTATCACTCACGGTGTGGGCGGTACGGGCTTTATGCAAAACGGCGAGCCGATAGCTGCGGGTTTTTCGCGCAACCCCGACGGATACTGCTGGGCAAAACGCTTCAAGGACTTTGCCGAGGCGAATTTTAACTGTACCGTCACCAATAACGGCTGTACGGGTACGCGGATTGAGTTTGTTATTGAAAATTTCGATACGCTCGTTGACAGTGAGGATGATATAATCATCTGTATGATCGGCACGAACAACCGCCACCAATATACTAAAGATGCTCCGAAGCGTGACCGCAAGGAGATGCTTGAAGAGCTCTATAACAATATTTTAAAGCTGTACGAAAAATTTAAATCGACAGGCAAAGACGTCATTTTCGCTGCAAACATTCCCGCATCGGCAGAGAACGAAAAAGACACCGCCGAGTATTGGCGCATACTCCATATGAATGATATAAACGACCTTTACGCTATGGCTTCGATTGAATGCGGATTCCCGTTTATCAGTATGTATTCGCTGTTTATAGAGGACTGCGAGCGCAGGGGTGTTAATTTTGAGTCGCTTCTCTCGGACGGACTTCATCCAAATGATGAGGGTTACGACGTGATGTTCAGACTTTTTATGAAAGAGTTCGGCTTTGAGATATAAATGTCATCAAAATTTTGAGGAGAAAACTATGTCACAGCTTTTAAAAAATCTCGGTTATTACGCAGGTAAATACGACCTTATCGAAAATATGCAGGTCCCGATGACCGACCGCGTTTGCTGGTTCGGCGACGGTGTTTACGAGGCTACTGCAACGCGAAACGGCGTTATATACTGCCTTGACGAGCATATCGAGCGTTTCTATAATTCCGCCAAAATGGTAGAGATAGAGATACCGATGAGCCGCGATGAGCTTGCGACGCTTCTTTCTGAGCTTGTTTCAAAGGTCGACACGTCGGACACAAACGGTGAAGCCTTCCTCTATTGGCAGATAACGCGCGGTGCGAACGTTCCGCGAGGGCACGAGTTCCCCGTAGGCGCAAAAGCAAACCTTTGGGTTACCGTAACTCCGAAAAAGCTTGCTGATATATACAAGGAAATGAGGGTGCTTTCGCACGAGGACATACGCTTCTTTATGTGTAACATCAAAACGCTTTGCCTGCTTCCAAACGTTCTCGCGGCAGAAAAAGCGAAGAAGGCGGGTGCCGGCGAGTGCGTACAGTACCGCGCCGAGGCAAACGGCATCAAGAACCGCGTCACCGAAGGCTCACACTCTAACGTGCACGCTATCAAGGACGGCAAGATATACACCGCGCCGCTTGACAATCTTATCCTGCCGGGCATCGCGAGAAAGAATCTTATAAAGGTGTGCGAAAAGCTTGGCGTGGAGGTCGTAGAGGAGCCGTTCTCGCTTGAATTTCTTATGGGAGCTGATGAGGTCATATTCACCTCAAGCTCGAACTTCTGTGTTCGCGCAACCCACGTTGACGGCATAAGCGTTGGCGGAAGGGCAACAGAACTGCTTGACGCTATACGCGGCGAGCTTTACGCCGATTATATCGAAAAAACAAGCATTTAACGCTACGGCTCCGCGGTAACACCGCGGAGCTGACACAAGGTGATATTTTTTATGAAAAAGACGTATGTAACCTCTATGCCAGACCATATCGGCGCATTTCTTAAAGCGAGCAAATGCTTTTCTTCACTTGGAGTCAATATAACCCGAGTGAGTTACAATAAAGCCGTAGACTCGCATACGCTGTTTATTGACGCCGAGGGAACGGCAGAGCAGCTTGAAAAAGCGGACGTGGAGCTTGACAAGATCGGATATTTGCATAATACCGAGAATAAGACGAGCATCGTTCTGCTCGAGTTCCGACTTGAGGACGTGCCCGGCAGCGTCACTGACGTGCTGATGCTCATAAACGAGTTTAATTTCAATATATCGTACATAAGCTCGCAGGAAAACGGAACGGATTATCAGTTTTCCAAAATGGGACTGTACGTTGACTCTCCCGACAAGGTGACCGAGTTTTTAAAAGAGGCGGAGAAGCTCTGCAAGGTGCGCGTGTTCGACTATAACAGCTCGGAAAAGGTGTACGATAACAGTATTTTCTACAATACGTACGTTATGGGACTATCGCGTATGATGGGGCTTTCCGAGAAGGTGCGGCAGGAGCTTCTGGTGCACGTAAATCTCGCGATGCAGACGCTTGACGAGGAGGGACTGTCGCCGTACCGCACGTTCGACAGCATAAGCAAGTTCGCCGAGCTGCTCTCCGAGTCGAAGGGCAAGAGCTTTTCGCCGAGAGTGAGCGAGCATATACTAACGCCCGACACCAAGATAACACTCATCGAGCCGCCCTGCGGAAGCAATACCATCATTATAAACAGCGGCGGCGAGCTGCTCTTTATCGACAGTGGCTACGCTTGCTACGCTGAAGAGATGACACAGCTCTTTCGTGACGTTATCCCGAATTTCGACGGACTTCGTAAGACCGTGCTCATAACTCACGCGGACGTTGACCACTGCGGTCTTTTGCCGATGTTCGACGAGATCATCGCAAGCTCGAGGAGTGCCGCGTGCCTTACAAACGAATATAACGGCAAAAACGGCTACAGAGAGGAAAACCCTCTGCACAGACCGTATATAAATATTTGCAAGATACTCACGTCCTACGTGCCGCCAAGCCCCGAAAAGCTTACCGTGCCGTGGGATAACAGGGATAATCTCACCGAGCCGCTGACGCAGATCGGCTTCTTTGATTTCGGTGAGCTACATTTCGAGGTCTACGAGGGACGCGGCGGACATCTGCCCGGCGAGATCGTGCTTATAGATTACTCAAAGCATATATCTTTTACGGGCGACATTTACATTAACACTCACGGGCTTACCGAAAAGCAGGCGGAATATAATCAGTACGCGCCGATACTTATGACGTCGGTTGACACGGATCCAAAGCTTTGTGCCGAACAGCGTCGGGCGATAATGCAGCGTCTTGGCGTTGGCGAATGGAAGATATTCGGTGCACACGGCTTCAAAAAGGACTACAAAGTCAACGCTTGACACGGCGAAATCAAGTAATATTTTATCCAAAAGGGAGATTACATATGAAGATCAATGCAAACTACAAGAAACTCAAGGAAAGCTATCTCTTTTCCGATATAGCTAAAAAGACCGCCGCTTACAAGGCGGAAAATCCCGACGCGGACATTATCCGTCTCGGTATTGGTGACGTTACGCTTCCGCTTTGTTCTGCGGTTATCGACGCGCTCCACACGGCGGCCGACGAAATGGGCAAGAAGGAAAGCTTCAAGGGCTACGGTCCCGAGCAGGGCTACGGCTTTTTAAAGGACGCTATCAAGGACTATTACAAAGCCGAGGACGGCGTCGAGCTTGCCGCTGACGAGATATTCATTTCTGATGGCGCAAAGAGCGATCTTGGCAACATCCTCGACATCTTCGCAAAGGATAACACCGTTTTAGTTCCCGATCCCGTTTATCCCGTTTACGTTGATACTAACACTATGGACGGACGCAACATCGTCTATATGAACGGTAACGCCGAGAACAACTTCCTTCCGATGCCCGACGACGCGGTTGACGCGGACATTATATACCTGTGCTCGCCTAACAATCCGACGGGCGCGGCGTACAATCGCGACCAGATGCGCGAGTGGGTCGACTATGCAAAGAAGAAGGGCGCGATAATCCTCTTCGACGCGGCTTACGAGTCGTTTATCTCGTCAAAAGAGCTTGTCCGCTCGATCTACGAGATCGAGGGCGCACGCGACTGCGCTATCGAGTTCTGCTCCTTCTCCAAGACCGCAGGCTTCACGGGTACTCGCTGCGGCTGGACTATCGTTCCGATGGAGCTTGTATGCGACGGGCTTTCGCTTAATAAGCTCTGGCTTCGCCGTCAAACTACCAAGTTCAATGGCGTTTCCTATCCCGTACAGCGTGCGGCGGCGGCTGTGTTCACTCCCGAGGGACGTGCACAGATCGCAGAAAATCTCGCTTACTACAAGGAGAACGCAGGTATCATTACCGCCGCTCTCGACGAGCTTGGCATATGGTACACGGGCGGCGTGAACTCGCCTTATATCTGGCTCAAGTGCCCGGGTGGTATGGGCTCGTGGGAATTCTTCGACCTGCTGCTCACAAAGGCGAACGTCGTAGGTACTCCCGGTGCAGGATTTGGCGAGATGGGCGAGGGCTTCTTCCGCCTTACCGCATTCGGCGACCGCGAGCGTACGCGCGAGGCGGCAGAGCGTATCAAGAAGCTTTTTAAATAATAGTTTTTGAGTCGGGCACCGTGAAATCACGGTGCCCAATTTGGATATTTTTAGCGTTTATTTGGACAAAATTAAGAATGTTTGAAATGCCTCGAAAATTCTGTTGACAAGCCGATTTCGATGTGTTAGAATTGCTACAGAGATTATATTTTTGGGAGGCTATTATGTTACCTGCAATAAACCCCGAAATGACACAGCAAAGACTCAATTTCCCCACCAAATGGCAGGCGGTTATTTTCAGAAATTACCGTGTTGCTCCCACGGAAAATATCGCCAAGGTGCTTGCGTGCACGGTGGAGGACGTTGAGCGCGAGGCGGCAAGACTCGGACTTATTCCCGGTACGGCTGATCCGATATGGATCACGCGCGGCTTTATCAATATTATCAGAAGCAACTGGTATCTGCTCCCTTATGAGCAGATCGCGGATATGGCGAGTATGACTCTCGAAAAGCTTGACTTTATCGTTGCTAAGGAGGATTTTCTCTTTGTAAAGCTCGGTAAGACCAAGCCCGAATGTGAAACGGTAAAGTACTCGCCGCTCTCCGACGAGGAGATCGCCGAAACCGAGCGTATCGCGAAGGATATAGCAAAGCTTGACACGTCGAAGCGCAAATACTTCGACTTCTACCTTAACACAGAGGACTGTGAACCGAAATACGTTACCTCGCACGAATACGGCCTTCGTATGGTGCATCCGTTCCTTTCACCGTGCGCTGATCCGTTTATTGAGGATACGAGAAGCCACCTTCCCGATGAAATTCTCGACGATTACGCAAGGGTTGGCGTTAACTCGTTTATTATTCACGCACTTCTTGCCGCACTTTCGCCCTATCCGATAGATCCCGCGATCTCGAAGGATTACAAAATCCGCCGTAAGAATCTGCGCGACCTTATAGAGCGTGCAGGTAAGCGCGGAATAAAGATATTCCTTTATTTCAATGAGCCCAGAGCCGTCCCCGAGGACGTGTTCGCACGTATGGGTCGCCCCGATCTTGGCGGATCGGTAGCGAAGAACGGACTCACCTCACTTTGCCTTTCCAAAGAGGAAAACCGCAAGGCGCTTTACGATGCGGTTTACGATCTTTTCGCGGATATTCCCGATATCGGAGGCGTTCAGCTTACCACAAGAAGCGAATATCCGACGTCCTGCTCCTCTCACGGATTCGGCGGAACGCATAAATATGACTGCCCTGTGTGTCAGAATCTTCCCATCGAAACCAATCAGGTGCTTGCAAACAATATCTTTAACAAGGCTATTCGCGATGCCGGAAGTGATGCTTTGATGATCGCAACACTTTGGGCGTGGAAGCCAGAGCTTGTTGAGGCGGGTGTGCCGAAGCTTGACGAGGGTATAGGTGTTTGGCATGTCAGTGAGTGGGGACTTCCCATTGAGCGCGGCGGAGTTAAGAGCGAGGTCGGCGAGTATTCCATTTCCGCAAACGAGCCGAGCGAGTGGACAAAGAGAGCGTTTGAGCTTGCCAAGGGCAGACGCAAGCTTGCAAAGACGCAGGTTAGCTGCTCGTGGGAGCTTGCAGTGTGTCCGTATCTGCCTTTGTTTGATCTGGAGCTTGAGCACCTTGTGAAGCTTCGTGAAATTGAAGCCACCGACAATCAGCTCACATGGACTCTCGGAAGCTATCCTACCGTTACGTTTGATATGATATCATCGTACCTTGAAGCGCCCGATACGTTCGATTTCGAAAAATGGTACGAGAAGCACTACGGTGCGCAGGCAAAGACCGTACACGATGCTGTTAAGTTTATGTGTAAGGGATACCGCGAGTATCCGTTCAGTATGACTACAATATATCTTTCGCCCAAGAATATGGGCGTGGCGAACCTTTGGAGCCTTACTCCGAACAATAACAAATCCTGTATGGTAGGCTGGAGCTACGACGACTGCGAAAGCTATGCAAAGCCGTACACTCCCGAGATACTTATGTCGCAGTTTGAGAAGGTTATCGTTGACTGGGAAGAGGGCTGCAAGGTGCTCGAGGGCGCGGCGGGAACGAGCGCGGCGGCAGACGAGCTTCTGCTCTTTGCGAAGGTTGCACTCAATCACTTCAAGGCAGACGTGCTTCACACGAGATACGTTCTTGCAAAGAGAGCGCTTCCCGAAAGCAAGGAAGAGCTTTTGAAGATCTTTAAAGAGGAGCGCGAGCTTTGCCTTGAGATCCTCGAGCTTCTTCCGAAGTCTACTCTCATCGGCTTTGAAACCTCGAATCATTATTTCTACACCGAGCGTGACGTTATTGAAAAGCTTATACAGCTTGACGGACTTGAAAAAGAACTTGAAAGCATATAGGGAGAAATACGTATGTTGCCTGCAATCAACCCCGAAATGACACCCGAAAGAAATAACCTTCCCACCCGCTGGCAGACGGTTATCTTCAGAAACTACCGCATGGTGCCTGCTGAAAATATCGCAAAGGTGCTCGAGTGCACAGTAGAGGATGTTGAGCGCGAGGCTGCACGTCTCGGGCTTCGCCAAGGTGCGGCTGATCCCGTATGGTTCAGACGCGGACATATCACGATTATCCGCAACAACTGGTATCTTTTGCCGTATGAGCAGATGCTGACGCTTCTTGACTATACCGAGGAAAAGCTCGATTTTATACTCGAAAAGGAGGACGGCCTTTATTCAAAGCTCGGCTTCACCAAGCCGCTTTGTGAGAAGGTTACCTACTCGCCGCTTACCGAGGCGGAAATTGCCGAAACCGAAGCACTAGCAAAGACGATATCCGAGTACGATACCTCTCATAGGGCATATTTCGATTTTTACGACGATACTTCCGATTTTGAGCCGAAGTACGTTACGTCAGTCGAAAAGGGTATTCGTATGGTTTATCCGTACCTCACTCCGTGCGGCGATCCGTTTTTGGTGGATTCTCGCACGCATCTGCCCGACGAGCTGCTTGATGACTACGCAAAGGTCGGCGTGAACACGTTTATCATTTACGCTGTTTTGTCGACGCTTTCACCGTATCCGATAAACCCCGAGGATAGCCGCGACTATAAGCTTCGCCGTAAGAATCTAAAGGAGCTTATTGAGCGCGCAGGCAAGCGCGGCATTAAGATATGCCTTTATTTAAACGAGCTGCGTGCATTGCCGCGTGAGGTTTTCGAGCGTTACGGCAGACCTGACCTTGGCGGATCGGTAAGCGGCTCGGGGGATTTCGTTGCGCTTTGTATGCAGAAGGAGGAAAACCAAAAGCTTCTCTACGATCTTACGTATGACCTCTTTTCCGATATTCCCGAGATCAGCTACGTGTGCTGTACCACAATGAGCGAGCACATGACTCATTGCATTTTCCAAACGTATTATCCGGAGCTTCCAACGACTCCCGGCGATCCGAGAGGGACTGTGTGTCCCGTTTGCAAGGAGCTTCCCGTTGAAACAAATTCGGTAATCGTCTTGAATATCATCAATAAAGCTATTCGCGACGCCGGTAGCAATGCGACCACGATTGCGTCAATGTGGGCGTGGAGCAGCGAGAAGATGATAGAAAACGGCGTCCCGAAGCTTGACAAGGATATTGTCGTTTTGGGCTTCAGCGAATGGGGTATGCCTTTTAAGGTCGGAGAGCGTACGTTTGAGGTTGTTGACTATTCCATTTCCAATTACGGTCCGAGCGAGCGATACAAAAAGGTTGCCAAAGTCGCTATGGAAAGCTCTCACGAGATGATGGCAAAGGTTCAGCTTTCAAACAGCTGGGAGCTTGCGGCGGTGCCGTATCTGCCGCTTTTCGATATGGAGCTTGACCATATAAGAAAGCTTAATGCAATAGGCACGAAAAACTATCAGCTGACCTGGACGCTGGGAAGTTATCCGTCGCTTACGTTTGATATGGTGGCGAACTATCTCGACGCTCCCGATACGTTCGACCTTGAAAAATGGTATGAGAAGCATTACGGTGCAGACGCACCGATAGTGCACAAGGCTGTAAAGCATTTCTGCAAGGGCTTCAGGGAGTATCCGTTCAGCATAGAGGTCATCTATTTCTCCGCGAAGAATCACGGTGCGGTCAACCGTTGGAATTTGGCACCCGTTAAGCAAAGCTCCGCGGTGGTAGGTTGGACGTTCGATGACGTTGAGTATTATACAAGACCGTATCAGCCGCAGCTGTTCATCGAGCATTACGAAAGACTTATCCCTGAATTTGACAAGGGTATTGAATTTCTTGAAGGTGCACAGAGCACGGACGCCGCAAAGGAGCTGCTCCTCTTTGCCAAGATTGCGAGAAATCACTTTATGGCGGACGTTGTACATACAAAATATGTGCTTGCAAAACGCAGACTGCCCGCTTCGAAGGACGAGATGCGCACGCTTATCGCAGAAAACCGCGCACTCTGTCTTGAGCTTTTAGAGCTCGTTGCGCAGTCGACGCTCGCCTGCTACGAAACCGCAAATCACTATTTCTACACCGAGCGCGATATTATCGAAAAGCTTATACAGCTTGACGGACTTGAAAAAGAGCTTGAAAATATGTAATTTTAGGAGAAATCACTATGTTACCGAGAATAAATCCCGAGCTTACACCCGAGAGAAACAATCTTCCCACCCGATGGCAAACTGTAATTTTCAGAAACTACCGTATGATCAGCGCAGACGTTATCGCCAAGGTGCTCGAGTGCAGCGTCGAGGTCGTTGAGCACGAGGCTAAACGTATGGGACTTCGAGGGGGCGAATATAACCCCGAGTGGATGGAGCGCGGCTTTATTACCGTTATCCGCAACAACTGGTATCTACTCCCGTACGATCAGCTTATGACGCTGACCGGTTACACAGAGGACCATCTCGACTTCATTCTCGAAAAGGAGGATTTTCTCTCCTACAAGCTCGGCTACAGAAACAAGCCGGAGTGCGCGCGTGTAATCTACTCGCCGCTTACCGACGAAGAAATCGCCGAAACCGAGCACGTTGCGAAGATCATCGCAAAGTTTGACACCTCGGAGCGCGTTTACTTTGATATTTACCGCAACAAAGAGGACTGCGAGCCGAAGTATCGCGTAGACAGCCCCTACAGCAGAACGGTACACCCGTACCTCACTCCTTGCGCGGATCCGTTTATCGAGGACACGAGAAGCCATCTTCCCGACGAGCTTCTTGACGACTACGCAAGAGTTGGTATAAACAGCTTTGTAGTTCACGCTGTTTTGGCAACGCTTTCACCGTTCCCGTACGATCCCGATCAGTGCCGCGACTATAAGATCCGCCGCAAGAACTTAAAGGATCTCGTTGAGCGTGCAGGTAAGCGCGGAATCAAAATAAGTCTTTACCTTAACGAGCCGCGTACAGTGCCCGGCGACAAGTTCAAGAAGTACGGACGTCCCGAGCTTGGCGGACGTGTGACCGCCAACGGAAGCGTATCGCTTTGTATGCAGGTTGAGGAGAACCGTCAGTGGTTCTACAATGCAGTTAAGGATCTTCTTATGGAGATTCCCGATATCGGTAACCTCGGCTCGACCAATATGGGTGAAAATCCCACTCACTGTCTGTCGAGCAAGCGCAGAGCCAAAAACAATATAGAATGCCCGAGATGCGCGGATCTTCCGCTTCACAGAGCATCCGTTGACGTATGTAACCTGCTTATGAAGGCTGTACGCGATGCAGGAGTAAAGACAACGGTAAGCTGCTCGACCTGGCAGTGGACCGACGAAATGGTGGAAGAGGGCTTCAAGGAGCTTGATCCTGCAATCAGCGTCGGCGTTACGAGCGAATGGGGCGTTAAGACCAACGTTGGCGGTATTCCGTGGTCTGTCGTTGACTACTCCATCTCTCACTACGGCCCGAGTGATTGGGCGAAGAAGGTGGCGAGAGTTGCAAAGGAAACGGGTCGCCAATGCGGTATGAAGGTGCAGATGTCCTGTAGCTGGGAGCTTGCGGCGCTTCCTTATCTCCCACTCTTTGACCTTGAGCTCGAGCATCTGCGTGCGGTGTATGCCGAGGGAGTGCGTACGATGAGCCTTACCTGGACTCTCGGAAGCTATCCGTCTATCACCTTTGATATGGCATCGGGCTTCCTTGACGATGCTGAAAACTTCGACCTTGACAAGTGGTACGAAAAGCACTTCGGCGAGAACGCGAAGACCGTTCACGATGCCGTTAAGCTCTTCTGCAAGGGCTATAAGGAGTATCCGTTCAGCTGTGATCTTGCGTATAACTCCGCAAAGAATCTCGGCGTTGCAAACCGTTGGAGCCTTACTCCCAACAACAACCCGTCCTGTATGGTAAACTGGACGTTTGACGATATTGAGCAGTATGCAAAGCCGTATCCATATGAGGTGCTTGTCGGTCAGTTTGAGAAGCTCCTCGCCGATTGGGACAAGGGCTGCGAGGTGCTTGCAACCGTAGAGGGCAACGCTATTGCAGACGAGCTGCTTCTTTATGCCCGTGTTGCCGCTAACCATTTCGCAGCAGAGATCCTCCACGCAAAGTACGTTATGGCGAAGCGCAATCTTCCCGCGTCGAAGGACGAAATGCTTGCGATATTTGACGAAGAGCGCAAGCTCTGCCGTGAGCTTTTGCCGCTCTGCGCAAAGTCGACTATGGTCGGCTACGAGGGCTCTAACCACTATTTCTACACCGAGCGTGATATTATTGAAAAGCTTATACAGCTCGACGGACTCGAAAAAGAACTTGACAATATGTGATTTATAAGGAGAATTGCTATGTTACCCGTAATCAAACCTGAATGGACACCCGAGAGAAATAATCTTCCCACCCGTTGGCAGACGGTTATTTTCAGAAACTACCGTATGATCCCGAGTGAGAATATCGCAAAGGTGCTTGAATGTACAGTAGAGGAGGTTGAGCGCGAGGCGGCTCGCCTCGGACTTCGTGCGGGTGAGGCTGACCCCGTATGGTTCGAGCGCGGTCATATAACGCTTATTCGCAATAACTGGTATCTCTTACCGTACGATCAGCTTATGGCGCTTATCGACTATACCGAGGAGAAGCTTGACTTCGTTCTCGAAAAGGACGATTTCCTTTTCGTTAAGATGGGTAACGGTAAGCCCGTCTGCGAGAAGGTCGTATACGAGCCGCTGACAGAGGCACAGCTCGCCGAAACCGAAAAGATCGCAAAGATCGTTAAAAAGCTTGACACCTCCGAGCGCAAGATGTTCGACTTCTATAACGATCCCACCGACACCGAGGTGAAGCACGTTACCTCCACAGAGAACGGATTCCGTACCGTACACCCGTATCTTACGCCCTGTGCTGACCCGTTTATGGTGGATTCACGCACACACCTTCCCGACACGCTTCTTGACGATTACGCGAGAGTTGGCGTAAACTCGTTCATCATTCACGCGGCACTCTCTACGCTTTCGTATTTCCCGGTAAACCCCGTTGACAGCAAGGACTATAAGATCCGCCGCAAGAACTTAAAGGAGCTTGTAGAACGTGCAGGCAAGCGTGGCATTAAGATTGCTCTTTACTTCAACGAGCTTCGCGCTGTGCCGGTAGACGTGTTCGAAAAGTACGGTCGCCCCGAGCTTGGCGGATCGATAAGCGAGGATGGCAGACGCATCTCGCTCTGTATGCAGCATCCGGATAACCAAAAGCTTCTTTACGATATGGTAAAGGATCTCTTCACCGAGATTCCCGATATCGGCATCGCATCCTGCACTACGATGAGTGAGAATATGACCCACTGTATGTACCGCCCGAATATGGGACAGATTTCGAAGGTTACTGGAAAGCAAGTCGGCGTTGGTTGCCCCATTTGTATGAATCTTCCGCTTGAAACCGGCCCCGTAACCACCGTAAATATTATAAACAAGGCTATTCGCGATGCGGGAGGCAAGGCTGTCACCGTTTCGTCTACGTGGGCTTGGACCGACGATCAGATCAAGAACGGCATTCCGAAGCTTGACCCGGGAATTATGACCGGCTGTATCAGCGAATGGGGTATGCCTTTCACCGTTGGCGATCGCACCTACGGAGTTACCGACTACTCCATCTCTAACTACGGCCCCAGCGATATGGCAAAGGGTATTGTAGACATCTCGAGAAAGCACGGACATGAGTGCTCTGTTAAGATTCAGGTATCTAACAGCTGGGAGTGCGCGGTCGTTCCGTATCTTCCGCTCTTCGATCTCGAGCTTGCACACGCTAAGGCGGTACACGACATCGGTGTAAACAATTTCAGCCTTACCTGGACGCTCGGAAGCTATCCGTCCATCACGTTTGACCTCATTGCAGATTATCTGAATGCTCCCGACACGTTCGATCTTGAAAAGTGGTATGAAACCCATTACGGTGCAGACGCAGCAAAGGTACACGAGGCTGTTAAGCTTTTCTGCAAGGGCTTCAGAAAATACCCGTTCAGCTGTGAGGTAATGTACGAATCGGCAAAGAATCTCGGCGTTGCAAACCGCTGGAGCTTGAAGCCTATAACTCAGAAATCCACAATGGTATGCTGGACGTTCGACAACGTGGACCACTATGCGAAACCGTATACGGCTGAGCTTTTCATCGAGCAGTACGGCAAGATGCTTTGCGATTACGACAAAGGTATCGAGGTGCTTGAGGGCGCGGCAAATACCGACGCGGCAAAGGAACTTCTCCTCTTCGCCAAGGTTGCAAGAAACCACTTTATGGCGGACGTTGTACACACGAAGTACGTGCTGTGCAAGAAAAATCTGCCCGAATCAAAGGACGAGATGCGCTCTATCATCGCTGAAGAACGCGCACTTTGCGAGGAGCTTATCGAGCTTCTTCCGCAGTCCACGCTTATCGGCTTTGAAACCGCTAACCACTATTTCTACACCGAACGTGACGTTATCGAAAAGCTTATACAGCTTGACGGACTTGAAAAAGAACTTGATAATATGTAAAAAGGCTTGACTTTGTGCGGCTTACATGGTAGAATAATCCATGTAAGCCGTACACTTTTTGTGGCAAATAACAGAAATATTTCAAAGGAGACCCATATGCTGCCCGAAATCATAAAGATGACGCCTGAAAGACAGAATTTTCCGACTCTTTGGCAAACCGTTATATTCAGAAATTACCGCCGTGTGCCGGCTGAAAATATAGCAAAGGTGCTCGGATGCACAAGCGCTGACGTTGAGCGCGAGGCGGCTCGCCTCGGACTTCGCACCGGTGAGTGCGATCCTGTGTGGCTCGAGCGCGGATACATAACGATAATTCGCAACAACTGGTTTATTTTAACGTATGAGCAGCTCGCGGACCTTCTCGGCTTTACTATGGAACGCCTTGAGTTCGCAATTATGAAGGAAGACTTCCTTTGGGTGAAGCTTTGCAACAAAAAGCCCGAGTGCGAGCCGGTGGCATACTCCGCGCTCACCGATGCACAGATTGCCAAAACCGAGGCGATTGCCGCTAACGTGCGCGCGCTGTACACGTTTGAACGCAGGGCGTTTGATTTCTTCACCGATACTGCGGACACCGAGCCTCAGTACACCGTCGATGCGGGCGGCAACATGAGCATCGTGCATCCCTTCCTCTCTCCCTGCAGTGAGGCTTTTGGTGAGGATACGCGCTCACATCTCCCGGACTCTCTGCTTGATGCTTATGCAAAACAGGGTGTTAAGGCGCTGTTTTTACACGCCCTGCTTGCAACTTTGTCACCGTATCCCTACGATCCCGAGCAGAGCCGCGACTATAAGCTTCACCGTAAGAACTTAAAGGATCTTATAGACCGTGCGGCAAAACGCGGCATTAAAATAATTCTGTACTTCGACGAGCCGCGCTCTATTCCTAACGACAAATTCTCGATTTACGGCAAGGCGGAGATTGAGGGAAGGCACATTGCTAGCGCCTCTACCTGCCTTTGCCTGGAAACGCAGGAACCGCAGGAATATCTCTACTCGGCTACGAGGGATCTCTTTGAGGCAATTCCCGAGATAGGTGGCATTTTCAATATTACGATGAGCGAATATCCTACGCATTGCCGTTCCGGCGGAATTGATAGTTGCGACTGCCCGAGATGTAAGGACCTGCCAAATCATACCCTTCCTGCGCGCGTTAACAATATTATGCATAAGGCTATACGCGATGCCGGCAGCAACGCCGAGGTCATCGCCTATACGTGGGCGTGGAATCCGGCGCGTAAATGGGACGAGCAGGATATAGATAACGTGATGAAGGAGCTTCATCCAGACATCGCGATAATGCAGGTCAGCGAAAATCGTATGGACCTTAACAAGGGCGGTATCGAGAGTAAGCTTTCCGACTATTCTATTTCCAATCCCGGCCCGAGCGCTTGGTCCGCCTTCGTTCTCAAGACTGCAGCGAAGTACGGACACAAGCTTTACGCTAAGGTCCAGATGGCTTGCAGCTGGGAGTGTGCGACCGTTCCCTGTCTTCCCGTGTTTGATATTGAGGTAGAGCATCTTAGCAATCTCCATAAGTTTGGCACGGACAATTTTATGCTCACATGGACTCTTGGCGGTTATCCGTCTATAACGTATGACGTTGTTTCCGAGTACCTGAAGTCGCCCGAAAATTTCGATATTGAGGCTTGGTACGAAAAGCACTTCGGTAAGGATGGCGAGACCGTTCACAAGGCGATTAAGCTCTTCTGCGAGGGCTTTGTCGAGTATCCGCACAGCGGAAACGTGCTCTATTTTTCCGCGAAGAATCTCGGCCCGGCTAACCTTTGGAGCCTTACGCCGAACGATAACCCGTCCGCGATGGTCTCCTACGCCTTTGACGATATTGAGCGTTACGCAAAGCCATATCCGATAGACATTTATCTCTCGCAGTTTAATAAACTGCTCGAGAAGTGGAACGAGGGATGTAAGATACTTGAGAGCGTAAAGGATAACGAAGCTGCCGCAGAGGTACTGCTCTATGCACGTTTTGCGACTCTTCAGCTTTATTCCGACGTCGTTCACACGCACTATGTGCTTGCAAAGCGCAGACTTCCCGAGTCAAAAAATGAGCTTCTCGAGATTTTTGCCAAGGAGCGTGAGATTATGAGAGAGCAGCTTGCGCTTATGGAAAAATCGTCGCTTATCGGCTTTGAAACTTCAAACCACTATTTCTTTACCGAGCGCGAGTATATAGAAAAGCTCGTTCAGCTCGACGGGCTTGAAGCAGAGCTTAAAGCACTGTGAGATTGCTTAAAATAAAGTATAATTACAAGGAGAAAGACTATGTTACCCGAGATCGTTGAATACACAAAAAAGCGCCTCAACCTGCCGACATATTGGCAGACGGTTATTTTCAGAAACTACCGCATGATTTCAAACGAGAATATAGCGAAGGTTATCGGCTGCACCGTCGAGGACGTTGAGCGCGAGGCTGCACGCCTTGGACTTATCAAGGGTGAGGCTGATCCGATATGGCTCACGCGCGGATTTATCACTATTCTTCGCAACAACTGGCATCTGCTTCCGTATGAGCAGATTATGACACTTCTCGATTTCAGCGAGGAGCGTCTTGACTTCTTGCTTGCAAACGAGGACTTCCTCGGCATCAAGCTCGGTCACAAGAAGCCACTCGTTGACAGAGTTACATATTCTCCTCTTACCGAGGCACAGATTAAAGAAACCGAAAAGATCGCCGAGACCGTTCGCAAGTTCGACTCGGTCGAGCGCAGGATGTTCGATTTCTTCAACGATCGTACCGATACCGAGCCGCAGTATTTCGTATCGCAGGAGGGCGGCACCCGTATCGTTCACGGCTTCCTTTCTCCTTGCGGAGATCCGTTCGCTGACGATATGCGTTCTCACCTTCCCGATGAGCTTCTCGACGCTTATGCGAAGCAGGGCGTTAACGTGCTCTTCTTGCACGCGGTTCTTTCCACGCTTTCTCCGTACCGCTACGCTCCTGAATACAGCGAGGGCTACGAGGCTCGCCGCGAGAACTTAAAGAATCTCGTTGAGCGCGCAGGTAAGCGCGGAATCAAGATATACCTTTACTTCGATGAGCCGAGATCGCTTCCTACCGACGTCTTCGAGCGCTACGGCAACAAGGAGATCGAGGGTAGACACCCGAAGCGCGGCGGAGTATGCCTCTGCCTTTCCACTGAGGAGCCGAAGGAATATCTCTACTCAGCAACGAAGGATCTGTTCGAGGCTATCCCAGAGCTCGGCGGTATTCTCAACATAACTTGGAGTGAATATACGACGCACTGCCTCTCTCACGGCAGAAACGACTGTGATTGCCCGAGATGTAAGGATCTTGCGCTTTGGGAGCTTCCCGTGCTTGTCAACAATATTATGCTCAAGGCAGTCCGCGATGCGGGAAGCAGTGCTGAAGTGCTCTCGTACGCTTGGGGCTGGCAGGGCTGGCCGCAGGATGAGCTTGAGGATGCAATGACGGCTCTCGATAAGGAAATCGGCGTTATTCTGGTCAGCGAGACCAAAAAGGAGATTTGCCGCGGCGGCGTTGACGGCGTTGTTGGCGATTATTCAATCTCCGCACCCGGCCCGAGCCCCGTTGCCGAGAACTTCCTCAAAACCGCGGCAAGATTCGGCCACAAGACCTTCGCGAAGGTTCAGATGTCCTGCAGCTGGGAAGCGGCTATGGTTCCGTATCTGCCTGTGTTCGACCTTGAGCTTGAGCATCTTCAGAACCTTAACAAGATCGATATCAAGAACTTTATGCTCACTTGGACACACGGCGGTTATCCGTCCATCACGTTCGATATGATCTCCGACTTTATGAAATCTCCCGATACGTTTAACGTGGACGACTGGTACAAAAAGCAGTTCGGCGACAAAGCCGAGTCTGTTCACGAGGGTGTAAAGCTTTGCTGTGAGGGATTTAAGAATTTCCCCTTCAGCGTTGCGACGATGTACGACTCGCCGAAGAATATCGGCCCTGCGAATATGTGGATGCTCGAGCCGGACAATAACCCCACGTCTATGGTTTGCTATTCGGTTGACAACTATGAAATTTGGATAGCACAGTATCCCGTTGATGTTTACCTTGATCTGTTCGGAAAGGTAGTTGAAAAGTGGGCTAAGGGCTGCGACATTCTTGAGAGCGTCGCATCTGACGAAAAGACGCGTGAGCTTGCACTTTTTGCGAGAATTGCAGAGCTTTCGTTTGAGGCTGACATTATTCACACCGAGTATGCGGTTGCAAAGCGTGAGCTTCCTGCAAGCAAGGATAAGATGGCAGAGATTATCAAGCGTGAGCGCGAGGTCACAGAGAAGATGCTGCGACTCATTCCGAAGTCCACTCTCGTCGGTTATGAGGCGTCCAACCACTACTTCTTCACCGAGCGCGAGTATATCGAAAAGCTCATCAATCTCGACGGTATTGAAAAAGAGCTTGCGAAGATGTAAGAAATACATATACCAGAAAGGGTGGATTTTATCCGCCCTTTTTTGCTTGTGTTAAGCGCTTTGTGCATAAGGTAGAAAAGATGTCGAAACGGTTGACAACACTTTAGCGCGGTGATATAATATAAAGTACTGTAATATGCTTAGCTATGCATACTTTGGAGGACATTATGAAAAAACGATTTATGCTATTCGCGATAGTGGCGGCGATATGCACGTGCATGCTCGCGATTGGCGTGAGCGCTGTCAGCGATACAGTCATCGGGAACGGTGATTGCGGTGACAACCTTAAGTGGACTCTCTACGACGACGGAGAGCTTGTAATAAGCGGAAATGGCGCGATGACGAATTGGGCATCCGCTACCTATGTTCCGTGGTATTCAGAGAGGGATAATATAACCTCTGTGACTATTGATGCAAGAGTAACAAGTATAGGTAACTATGCTTTTTACCGCTGCTCCAATCTGGAGAATGTGGCGTTCCCAAAGGCGCTTACAAGTATAGGCAAAAATGCATTCTATTACTGTAAGTCGCTGACTGAAATAGAAATCCCCAGAACTGTAGAGTCTGTGGGAAATTATGCATTCGGATACTGCTCGGAGCTTATTAAGGTCGAAGTTTATACCGTTGATGCTAAATTCGGCACGAACGTATTTGTTAATGCTAATGAAGAGCTTGAAATATACGCTTATGCTGACTCTACTGCAGAGGATGTAGCGAGCGCAGGCGGATATATGTTTATTGCATTCCCTGTTGCTGATATAACAGATGCGATTAACGCTTCGATGAGCGCACCAAGCGGTGCTGTCATCACTCCTCCCGCAGACGGCTGGTGTGAGGGCGCAAACACCTTCAGCGTGGCGTATGATAATGCCGATTTCTGTGTGGTTGTCGTAAACGCCGATGCTACATATGATCGCCTTGAGGGCGCCTTGACCTCAAGCGGAGCATACAGCTATACCGCATATCTTGAGGAAACCTCCCAGATCGTGGTCAGAATCCTCGGCGACGTTAACGGCGACTCGCTTGTTACCAATGACGACCATGTGCTTGCGAAGGCTATTTTCCTCAACAGCAAATATAATACGGCTCCGGCGAACAAAGCCGTGGCGGATAACAACGGTGACGGTACTATAACCGTAGATGAGATCACGTATGTAAAGCGTCAGGTCTTAAAGCAGAAGCCGCCTAAAACCGAATTCGTAATCCTCGACTCTGTTGCAGACTTTGACATCGGTAAGATGGATCTCAACGTATACGCAAACGGCGAAGAGAAGGTTGTTGCACTTATTAAGTTTGGCAGCACAACCCTCGCTGATCTTCCCAGCTGGTACTTTGGCCTCTTCATTGGCCAGGTTGAGAACTTCTATAAGGGCTCTATCTACGCTATCAACAGCACCGCTGACGGTATCAACGTTCTTGGCATTGTAAATAATGAGAATTACGGTAGCTTTACAGACGCGGACGGCAATCCTTGCCTTAAGTATGTAGATAATACCTCTGTGCTTGTCAACGACGGTGTTATCACCTTCGACCGCGGTATCGTAAGAGTTGGTGCTAACGATGAGCACCTCGTATACGCAGACAGAATCCGCGCTAACGCTAACACTGTATTCTACTTCATCGACTACGGTACCGGCATCGACAACGAGGCTGACACCGAGATCGCTGTATACGTAGGCGCTCCCGAGGATGCAACTATTACTCTCGATGAGAACACCTACATCCTCGTTGATAAGATCGGCTATGGAGCGAACACCACTCAGGACTCAACACAGCTTGTTATAGTTGTTAACGCTTATGACTATGATTTCGGCATTGAACCGGAGCCGGTGCCGGAGCGTGATACCTTCGGTCTTTTCGTTGCAGAAGAGGAAGTATACGTAGCTGACGATGCTACCGACCTCGGTCTTGAGGGCTACGCTAAGGACGCTAAGTTCTACGAGTTCGAGAACGGCGCAATCGACATCGACACCGGTAAGGCTATCACCGTTTACGCACCCGTTCCTAACCTCAATCCTGGTATGGTTTACGAGTTCGACGCTAACGGTGTTGTTGTAGGCTATGAGGATATGACCTCGTATAACGTTGTTACCTACGAATGGGCCCTCGAGGATCTTGCGGCTTACAACGTCGGTAAGTATGCGCAGTTCGATGGCAAGCAGACCGTTATTGACTACTTATATGATGAGGAAACCTACAACGTAGTTGTTGATGGCGCCAATATTTTCGACTATGATGATTATGCGGTTAAGAACATTACGCTTGTTAACATCGGTGAGGATATCACGATCAAGCGTGATGTAAATAACAGCGAATTGGATCTCGTATATGAGAAGCTCGGTTCCACTACAGCATGGAATATGGTTGTTAACTTCTTTGTGTACGATGACAGAAACGGCAACGACATTGTTTCAAGTGTATTCGCAGTTAAGGCTTCTGATACTGACCTTATACTCTACGTTGATGCATCGGGCTCCAAGGATACGGAAAATGACGTTGAAAGAACCTCCGACCTCTTCGTTATCACCGCTACTCCCCTTCAGTCCTATGCCGAGGGCTACGAGGCGATCGGAGGTGACGGCACATTCGTTGGTATTCAGCCGCTTGTAAACGGTGTTCCCGAGGGCAAAATAACCTACATTTCCGTAGATAAGCTCGGCATCGAGGCTGCTGACGTTGAAAATTATCTCCATTATGCTGTAGAGTTGCTTGACTGGAATGCGGAAACGGGCACGTATTACTCCGCAAATCTCGGCTCTGCTCCCGATAAGATATACCCCGCTGACGTTAAGTTTGACGACAATTCCTATACAAAGATCATTATCTCCGGAACCGCGTATAATATTGTCCCCTCCATTTCGGAAAATGCTCTCAATAACGAGCTGATTGCTTACTCAAATGATGTTAACCAATACCGTGCCGTGATGCTTATGGAACTCGAGGATGGCTCTGTTATTGATGCATTCGGCACCGTTGTTGCAAAATCTGTGGGCTACGTTGGTAACACCAAGTACTATGCAGCTTATGTGAATGTTGAGGAGTATGGTATTGTTGCCGGCACGATAATCTCTGAGGTGCAGGCACTCCAGGCGTGGGGATATGAGGTCTCCGATATTGAGTACACTAAGTATGCTACTCTTACTGCTGACGATATCGAAGAACTCGGCGCATTCGAGCTCCAGCTCTTCGACGACGACAACAACGGCAAGTATGACCGTGCAGTAGCTGAGATTGTTTACACGTCTGTTTACAGCACTTATGAGGCTGAAATCAACAACAAGAAGGCTGGTAAGGAGACTGTTGACGTAATCGCTTCCATCTTCGCAGATTACGAAGTTGACGCTGACAACATCACCTACTCTGAGGAGCTTACCGTTGGTACTCTCTTCACCTTCACCTACAACGAAATCACCGGTAAGGTAAACGTTATCGAGACCTTCGATCTCAACACTGCAAAGCTTAACAAGATCGATACTACCGCTACCGTTAACGGCGGTAACTACAAGCTCACCTTCGGCGAGACCGTATACGACGCTAAGAGCGACTACGTACTTGCTGACTTTGGTGCATGGCCTGTAACTTACGATCTCACCTATGACGGCGCTCTCACTCTTGACAACCTTAACAAGGGTCTTATCTTCGACGTTATCGACGATTGGAACGCATTCCTCAAGACCAACGCTCTTGGTTACGAGTACAACTTCTACGCAGTAAACGGCAATCTTATCTTTGCTGAGGCTGTGGAAGAAGAAGCAGTAGTTAACAAGATTGAATTCGTAATTCTCGATTCTGTTGCAGACTACGATGCCGGTTGGATGACTCTCAACGTGTATGCAGACGGCGCGCAGGAGATTGTTTCGCTTAATAAGTTTGGCTCTGTAACTCTTTCCGAGCTTCCCAAGTGGTATTTCGGTCTGTTCATCGGAAATGTTGAGAACTTCTTCAAGGGCTCTATCTACGCTATCAACAACACCGCTGACGGTATCAACGTTCTCGGTTTTGTAAACGACGAGACCTACGCTAACTACACTTACGAGGATGCATACGGCAACGAGCAGCAGTACCTCCAGCTCATCTACATCGACGAAGACGCTCACGGCCTCATCAACGACGACGTTATCACCTTCGACCGTGGTATCGTAAGAGTTGGTGCTAACGATGAGGACCTCGCATACGCAGACAGAATTCGCACCACCGATACCACTGTATTTTACTTCATCGACTACGGTACCGGCATCGACAACGAGGCTGACACCGAGATCGCTGTATACGTAGGCGCTCCTGAGGATGCAACCATCACTCTCGACGAGTACACCTACATCCTTGTTGACAAGATCGGCTATAAAAAGAATACCGTAAATGAGGGCTCTACACAGCTCGTTATAGTTGTTAACGCTCTCGACTACGACTTCGCCGTTGAGCCGGAGCGCGTTGCCTTTGGTTACTTTGTCGGCTCCGAGAATTGCATTGTTTCCAGTGCTGCGGAGCTTGGCCTTGAGGGTTACCCCGCAAGTACAAGATTCTACATGTTTGAGGACGGCGCAATCGACATCGACACCGGCGAATTTATGACGGTTTACGCTCCTTTTGCTACCCTCGAGGAGTGTAAGGTTTACGAGTTCGATGCTAACGGCGTAATCCTTGGCTATGAGGATATGACCTCGTATAACGTTGCTGACTACGAGATCACTCTCGCAGCTATCGCAGCTCTCAGCAACACCGACAAGTACGAAATGTTCGACGGTCAGGATCTTGCTATCGACTGCCTCGTTGAGGAGAAGACCTACGACGTATCCGTTGCAGGCGGCGCCATCTTTGACTACGACGATTATGTAATCAACAAGATCACGCTTGTTAACGTGGGCGGCGATATAGAGATGGATAGAGGGTACGCTTCTTCGCTTATTTATAACCAGTTATCCAGCACTACTGCTTGGAACATGATCGTTAACTTCTTCATCTATGATGATAACAACGGCAACAATGTTGAATCTGACGTATTCGCAGTTCGCGCATCCGGCACCGAGCTCATCCTTTACGTTGATGCCGGCGGGTACACTCCGAGCGGAAATACCTATCCCGATATTGACGATGGTATGAGCAACGGCGATTCTGTGCCGAGCGCGAGCACTCCGAAGACCTCATTCGTGATTCTGGATTCTGTTTCGGACTTTGATACCGGTTGGATGGATCTCAACGTATATGCAGACGGTGTGAAGCAAACCGTTTCGCTTAATAAGTTTGGCACGGTAACTCTTGAGGATCTCCCCAAGTGGTACTTCGGTCTTTTCATCGGAAATGTTGAGAACTTCTTCAAGGGCTCTATCTACGCTGTTACAAACACCGATGACGGTATTAACGTTCTAGGATTTGTTAATGACCAGACCTACGATTATTATACCTACGAGGATGCAAACGGCATGAGGTCGTCTTGTCTTCAGTACATCGACCTCGCAGCTGACTACCACGGTCTCATCAACGGAGATACCATTACCTTCGACCGTGGTATCGTAAGAATTGGTGCTGACGGTGATGACCTAGCATACAGTGACAGAATCCGCACTACTGATACTACTGTATTCTACTTCATTGACTACGGTACCGGTATTGAAAACGAAGCTGATACCGAGATCAACGTATATGTAGGCGCTCCTGAAGATGCAACGATCACTCTCGACGAGCACACCTACATCCTTATTGATAAGATTGGCTACAATACCAGCACAAATGAGGCTGCACAGCTTATCATCGTTGTCAATGCGTGTGACTATGACTTCGGTGTAGACTTCAATCCGGAGCCGGATGATGGCTCGGCAGGTGAACCTGAAGAGCCGGTAGAATCCGCGAAGACCAAGTTTGTGGTTTGCGATTATGTTTCGGATTACGGCTATGGCTGGATGACGCTCAACGTATATGCAGACGGTGTGAAGGAAGACGTTGCGCTTAATAAGTTTGGCTCTGTAACTCTTTCCGAGCTTCCCAAGTGGTATTTCGGTCTGTTCATCGGAAATGTTGAGAACTTCTTCAAGGGCTCTATCTACGCT
>JAZSJI010000195.1:0-5027 GCA_045534235.1 Candidatus Flemingiibacterium sp.
GCCATACGAATGAACATACCGTTCTCCGCCTGCTCGAAGTATACGCATCTCGGATCGTCGTCAAGCTCGAACGCTATCTCGTCCACCTTGGGAAGCGGATGAAGCACCGCAAGATCGTCCTTTGCGAGCAGCATCTTGTCGCTTGTAAGGCGGTAAACGCCCGCCTGACGCGCGTACTCCTCGGGCGACTTAAAGCGCTCCTTCTGAATACGCGTCATGTAGAGCACGTCAAGCTCTCCGATGCACTCCTCAAGCGTCGAAACCTTCTTTATCTCACAGCCGTTTGCAACAAGCTCGTCGATAACAAAGTCGGGAAGCTGAAGCTCGGGGGTTGAGATGAGCACGAATTTGTTGTTTTCAAAGCGCATCAGCGCACGAAGAAGCGAGTGTACGGTTCTGCGGTTTAGAAGGTCGCCGCAGAAGCCGAAGGTAAGCCCGTCTGTTCTGCCCTTAAGCTCGGAAATGGTCATAAGGTCGGTGAGCGGCTGCGTCGGGTGGAGATGTCCGCCGTCGCCCGCGTTGATAACGGGCACGTGCGAGTAAAGCCCCGATGCAAAGGCCGCGCCCTCGACGGGATGGCGGATAACTACGATGTCAGCGTAGCCGCTGACGATCTTTACGGTGTCGCGCAGCGTTTCGCCCTTGGAAACGGAGCTTGAGCTCGGATCGGAGAAGCCGATGACCTTGCCGCCAAGACGCATCATCGCGGTTTGGAAGGACATCTGCGTACGCGTGGACGGCTCGTAGAAAAGCGTCGCCATAATGCGTCCCTTGCACACGTCGCGGTATTCCGCAGGCGACTTTTTGATGCGGAAGGCGAGCTTTTTGAGCTCTTCCCACTCCTCGAGCGTCATATCGTTAAAATCAATGAGGTTTCTGATCTTCATTTTGCTTCTCCTTTATTTTATTCAAACATTTTCTTTATTATCGCCTTCGCCGTTCTCTGCGGAAACGTATTGTAAAACGAGTAATCGGCGGTGCTTTTGTATATCGGATAGCGCTTATCAAGCAGGCGCTTGTAGTTCTCTATGTCACCGTTTATCGGCGGGCGCGCAAGCACGTTTGCGTCTGAGGCAACGCTGTCTGCGCTTCTGCGAAGCCACACGACTGTGGATATTTCAGAGAGCAGCCTGCGGCTTGGCGCATAGGTCGGAAGCCCACCGCCGCAGGAGAGTATGATAAGCTCGCCGCCTGCCTCCCTTACGACTGCTTCAAGCGTGTCGTATTCAAGCTTACGGAACACTTCCTCGCCCTGCTCTGCAAATATTTTTTTGATCTCGCCGTGGCGCGCGACTATTTCATCGTCAAGGTCAACGAGCCTTGCTCCGACCTTTTTGGCGAGTATGCGCCCGACGCTCGATTTGCCCGAGCCCGTCATACCGATGAGCGAGAGCACGTTATTTTTTATTTCTACCATAACCGTTCCTTTTTGCAATATATTCGTCAGAGAGTATTGAGCAGATACCGATATCCCTGTACTGCCCCTTTATGTACATGGACGAGCGCTGTATACCCTCGAAGGTCATACCGCACTTTTCCATAACTCTGCGCGAGGAATCGTTGCCGATAATGTACTTCGCCTCAACGCGGTGCACGTTAAGCTCCATAAACGCGAACTCCATCACGCGGCGCAAAGCCTCGACGGCAATGCCACGCCCCCAATATTCGGGATTCAGCACGTATCCGACCTCGGCGAGATTATGGTTGAAATCAAGGCGCGTAAAGCCGCACGTGCCTATCATTTTTTTAGTGTGATTGTCAATAAGCGCCCAGTCGTAAAAGTCGCCTGCGCGGTAGCTCGCCTGAATGTACTGCAGATAGTCCATAGTCTCTTCGACACTCTTGTGCGGATACCACAAAAGGTACTCGGTAACCTTCTCAAGGCGCGCGTACTCGTACATATCAGCGGCGTCGGACGGCTTCATTTTGCGAAGCGTGAGCCGCTCTGTCGTGAGAGTCGGTATTTTCGAAAAGATGTCAAGTACGCTCGATTTCTTCACGCTCTCACCTCCAAATGAAAAACCGCCTAAACTTCCCTACTTTACATTATACTACAGATTTTACCCGTTTTCAAGTGGCACAAATAAATATCTGCGATATTTTTAGCAATTTATTGGGTTTTTGTAAACTATTTTGTTTTTTTCTTGCTTCTTTGTGGTGAGTGTGATATAATATAGTGTATTTGTTTAGGACGTGAGTTCACTATTGCCTCGCCCTATGGGAGAGGTGGCACGGCATAGCCGTGACGGAGAGGGCTCGCTGATGCCAACCCTCTCACCCGACTTTGTCGGGAGCTCTCCCATAGGGAGAGCCATAAAAAGTCAAAGTAACCGTGAATCTTCACAACACTTATAAATAGCTCGTAAAATCGAGTTACCCCCACAAGGAGAACACATATGAAAACGATCACATTTATCGGTACGGGCAATATGGCTACCGCCATTATCAGCGGTATGCTCGCGTCGGGTACTGATGCCTCGCTCATTACCGTCTACGATAAATTCACAGAAAAAGCGGCGGCATTTGCAAATCGCGGCATTAACGTCGCGCCTACGCTTATCGACGCCGCAAATGCGAGCGAGCTTATACTCCTCTCTGTAAAGCCGCAGAACTATGCCGAGGTGCTCGGCGAGATAGGTGGCAGCGACGTTGACACAAGCCATAAGACGTTCATCTCTATCGCCGCAGGCATCTCTACCGAAACCGTTTCGGCGATGCTTCACCGTGAGTGCGCCGTCGTTCGCGTAATGCCCAACACTCCGCTTCAGGTAGGTTGCGGCGTGTCCGCGCTTACAAGAAACTCACTCGTATCAGACGAGGATTTCGCGCTCGTTCGCTCTATCTTCGATGCCGCGGGAATGACCGTCGTTATCGACGAGTCACAGATGAACACCGTCATCTGCGCAAACGGCTCCTCCCCCGCCTATTTCTACTATTTCATCGACGCTATAGTCCGCTCCGCCAAGGCGCAGGGACTCGACCTTGACGACAAAACGCTCACCGAGGTCGTCTGCCGCACCGTCATCGGCTCGGCAGAGATGCTCCTCGCAAGCGGCAAGTCCGCCGCAGAGCTTATCCGCGCCGTAACCTCGCCGAACGGCACGACCGAGCGCGCGATGAACGTGTTTTACGAGGAGAAGGTCGACGAAACAATCGACCGCGCGATGCGTGCGTGCACGGACCGTGCCGAGGAAATGGCACGCGAGCTTGGCAAATAAGTCATAGCGTAAGGGTTCACCGCATAGAATGTAACAAAAACAATGGACGGTGAATTTTTATGAATTCGTATATAACGTACGGACAAGCAAACGACAGGCTCGACAGAAAAACGGTACTGCTTGCCGCCTCGTCGCTTTTCATATTCGGCGCGTTTCTCGGCTGTGCCGTGTACCGCATACTCGGTATCGGCGAGTCGGAGCTTTACGACAACCTGATTGAACGATACTTTTTGGCGCTGTTTTACAAATGCGACACGTCGCTTGACGTAATGCGCGTCGCACTCGACTGCATTTTTCACGAGCTTTGGCTCTTTATCGCGGTGTTCGTATCTGGCTTTACGCTGTTTTCGCCGATAGTTGCTACCACGGCGCTTCTCTATCGCGGCGTGCTGTTCGGATTTGCGATGACGATGCTGCAATTCTCCTCAAAGGCGGGACTGCTGCTCGACGCCATCGTTTATCTCGCGGCGGCGTTCGCGCTGTCGATGCTGCTCGCGCTGACGTCGGCGGATGCGGTGCTGTTCTATTATCCCGAGCGAAGCGTACGCATAAGAAGCCCGAAAACGAAGCGATACGTGCTGACGTTTCTTCGCATATGCGCACTCGTATGCGCCGACGTGCTTTTAATGCTGTTTTTAATACACGTATACATATAGATACAAATAGATACAAAAGAAAGGAAATCAAAAGCCTTGAAGATCTTCGGAAAAGAGTTCAAACTTTTTAATCTCGCAAAAGATGGCAAGGGTGTAAAAAAAGAGCCCGAGGGCCCGAAAAATCTAAAAAATTTCTTTAAGCATTTCGGTAGCAAATTCACACGGCTTATCAGCGTGAATATGTTTATCGTCCTCGGCAACTTCCCGATATTTTTCTTAATGCTCGCTTTTAGCGGTAATCTCGACGAAAAATCGTTCGCACCCGCCCACACCCTTTTCGCGCCGCTGTACGGCATAATGTCGCACGACTTAAACCCCGTCACCGCCGTGCTTCAGGGTATCTACGGCACGCAGGCGCAGATCGGCTTTCCGACGACGCTGACGTACGTCTTTTACGGTCTGTCCGCGCTCGTTATCTTCACCTTCGGCTACGTTAACACGGGCACGACGTACATTCTGCGCAACATGGTAAAGGGCGAGCCGATATTTATGTGGGACGACTTCTGGTACGCTATACGGCGCAACAAGCGTCAGGGTATGATACTCGGTATAATCGACCTTCTCGTATCCTTCGCCTGCGTTTACGACATTATATTCTTCTACTTCAACACGGGCGTATCGCCGATGATGAACTTTATGTTCTACGCATCCCTGCTTATCGCGCTCCTCTGGTTCTGGATGCGCTTCTATATGTACATCGTAATGGTCACGTTCGACTTGTCGATATTCAAGATACTGAAGAACGCGCTTATCTTCGCCCTTGTCGGCATCAAGCGCAACGTGATGGCGACGCTCGGCATCGCGGCGATGGTGTTCATCACGTATTATCTGATGGTGATGATACTGCCGATCGGCATTATAATCCCGTTCGTGCTGCTTTTCGCCGACTGCGCGTTTATGGCGTGCTACGCGGCTTTCCCGAAGATAAAGGAAATTATGATAGATCCCTACTACAAAAATGAAGAGCCCGATGAGCGCGAGGAACCTGTGTTCCACGATCTCGGCTGATAGAAATGAAACCGCACGTCGTATGGCGTGCGGTTTTTCGCGCTGTGCGCGTGGGGAACGGACCTCGCGCGTTCCACGCGCTCGGGGAAACGCAAGGGGAGAGGGAGGTCTTCAATCGCCAGATCTCCCTCTCCCCTTGTACCCC
>JAZSJI010000067.1:0-2247 GCA_045534235.1 Candidatus Flemingiibacterium sp.
CCGTGAACTGCGCGGTCTTCCTTCTCGTCGGTAGGACGGGTAACAGTGATCTCTGCACCCTCAACCTTGATGGTCATTCTGGAATTGAAGGTTTCGGTAAGAGTTCCGAGAGGACCCTTAACGGTAACTACATTTCCATCAGCGACTTTTACTTCTACGCCAGCGGGAACGGCGATCGGAGTTCTTCCAATTCTAGACATTTTATATCTCCTTCCTGCTGATTACCATACAAAGGCAAGCACTTCGCCGCCGACATTGTTAGCACGAGCTGCCTTGTCGGTCATAATGCCCTTGGAGGTAGAGATGATAGCGATTCCGAGACCGTTCATTACGCGAGGCATATCCTCACAGCTCGCATAGATGCGAAGACCGGGCTTGGAAACTCTGCGAAGACCCTTGATGATCTTGGACTTGCCCTGACCATACTTAAGGGTGATTCTGATAACGCCCTGCTTGCCGTCTTCAATTACCTGATAGGACTTGATGTAGCCCTCGGTAAGAAGAATGTCAGCGATTGCCTTCTTCATGTTAGAAGCGGGCACGTCAACAGTAGCATGCTTTGCGTCGTTTGCGTTACGGATACGCGTGAGCATATCTGCAATTACGTCTGAAATTTGCATTGTTTTATCCTCCTTTATGCAAGTACGCTTAAACCCTTGCTGCCAAAGCTTTGCCTTGGCCTGCAACCGGTGGTTAAGTAGCGAAGCCGTCACGCCGTGACCGTTTGGTCGTGGCATAAGCCGCGGTACGGCTCACGCTGCTTCCTTCCGATAAGATTGGAGCGATTTTTATATTGATATAAAATTTATCAATACCTTAAATTAGTCAGCTTTATAGCGGCTGAACGCTTTATTTTTGACCGCTATGCGGTCGGCAGCTTACCAGCTTGCCTTTCTAACACCCGGAATCTCGCCCTTGTATGCGAGCTCACGGAAGCAGATACGGCAGATACCGTACTTGCGGAGGTACGCATGAGGACGTCCGCAGATCTTGCATCTCTACTATTCACGGGTCGAGAATTTCTGAGGCTTCTGCTGCTTTAAAACCATAGATTTCTTTGCCATTTTACTTCTCCTCCTTGATTACTTTGCGAACGGCGCGCCCATAAGAGCGAGCAGTTCTCTTGCTTCCTCGTCGGTGTTAGCGGTGGTTACGAATGCGATGTCCATACCGCGGATCTTATCGATCTTATCGTACTCGATTTCGGGGAATATAAGCTGCTCCTTCAGACCGAGGGAGTAGTTGCCTCTACCGTCGAATGCGTTAGGATTGATACCCTTGAAGTCACGGACACGGGGGAGAGAGAAGTTGAAGAGTCTATCCATAAACTCGTACATTCTCTCGCCGCGGAGAGTAACCTTAACACCGATCTTCATGCCCTGACGGAGCTTGAAGTTTGCAACCGACTTCTTTGCATAGGTCGGAACTGCCTTCTGACCGGTGATCATGCTGATCTCCTCGATTACGGTGTCGATAACCTTCGAGTTATCCTTAGCGTCGCCCGTACCAACGTTGACAACGATCTTGTCAAGCTTCGGGATCTGCATAGGGCTCTTATAGTTGAACTTCTTCATTAAAGCGGGAGCTACATCGCTCTTGTAATAATCTCTAAGTCTAGCCATTACTGTTTACCTCCCACTCAAATTTCTTTGCCGCATTTTGCGCAAACGCGGACCTTCTTGTCGCCGTCGATCTTCGCCTTAGCGCGAACGCCCTTGCCGCACTTGTCGCAGAAGAGCTGAACCTTATCAGCGTACATAGCACCCTCAACCTTAACGATGCCGCCGGTCTCGCCCTGACGACGAGGCTTAGCGTGCTTGGTTACGATGTTGATGCCCTCAACGATTACCTTGCCCTCCTCGGGAGATACCTCAAGTACCTTACCCTTCTTGCCCTTATCGTCACCGGAGATTACAATAACGGTATCGTCCTTCTTAACATGAAGCTTCTTATTCATCTTAATGATACCTCCTATTATAATACTTCGGGAGCGAGGGAGAGGATCTTTAAGAAGTCGCCTTCACGAAGCTCTCTTGCTACCGGGCCAAAAATACGGGTTCCTCTGGGGGTCTTGTCGTCCTTGATAACGACTGGTGCGTTCTCATCGAACTTGATGTAAGAACCGTCGGCTCTCTTGAGCCCCTTAACGCTTCTTACTACGACAGCCTTAACAACGTCGCCTTTTTTAACAACGCCGCCGGGTGTTGCTTTCTTAACAGCGCAAACTACGATATCGCCAATGTTAGC
>JAZSJI010000028.1:0-6577 GCA_045534235.1 Candidatus Flemingiibacterium sp.
TTACAACCGCGGTATCAGCGGCAACCGTATCGTTGATATATACGCGCGCATAAAGAAGGATATTATAAACCTGAAGCCCGACGTTATGAGCATTCTCGTCGGTATTAACGACGTGTGGCACGAGTATGCACCCGAGCCGAACGGGGTGGACGCGGAAAAGTTTTATAAGATATATGATATGCTTATCGATGAGGTAAAAGCAGCGCTTCCGGATATTAAGATAATAATAATGGAGCCGTTCACGCTTAACGTAAAGAACGAAGAAAACTGGGATACATTCAAGGCTGAAACCGACAAGCGTGCGGCTATGGCAAAGAAAATAGCAGAGAAGTATAACCTTGCGTACGTTCCGCTTCAGGAGGGCTTTGACAAGCTTTGCGAAAAGGCAGAGCCGTCATATTGGCTCGTCGACGGTGTTCACCCGTCACAGATGGGATATGAGTACATCAAAAACGAGTGGATAAAGGCGTTTGAAACGCTTAAATAAACAACAAAGGACAGCTCTAATGAGCTGTCCTTTTGATATTTAACCGAGTATATCCGAGAGGTTGTTTATGATCTTTTCGGCAACGTCGGGCTTGTTCATCGAATAGACGTGAACGTTTTTGATGCCGTTTGCGAAAAGGTCGATTATCTGGTCGGTCGCGTATGCGATGCCTGCCTGCTTCATCGCGTCGGGCGACGAGCCGAACTTGTCAACGAGGCTCTTGAATCTCTGCGGCATAAACGAGCCGGAGAGCTTTATCGCGCGATCAACCTGATTTGCGTTGGTTATCGGCATAATTCCGGGGATTATCGGCACGACGATGCCTGCCTCGCGTATTTTGTAAAGGAAATTGTAGAGTAAGTTGTTGTCGAAAAACATCTGTGTCGTTAAGAACGAGCAGCCTGCGTCAACCTTTTCCTTGAGGTATTTTATATCCTCTGCCTGATTTGTACTTTCGGGGTGTATCTCGGGGTAGCACGCGCCGCCGATGCAGAAGTCTGCGCCGCTTTCCTTTATGTCGCGAATAAGGTCAATCGCGTGGCGGTACGCCCATTTTGAGCAGTCACTTGCCTCAAGCTCGGGCGTAAGATCGCCGCGAAGTGCCATTACGTTTTCAATACCCGCCGCCTTCATATCCTCGATACGCTCGCGCACGGTTTCGCGCGTGGATGATACGCACGTCAGATGTGCGAGAGTGGGAACAGAGTAGTGCTCCTTTATGTTCTTAGCAATTTCAAGCGTGTATTTGCTCGTGCCACCGCCTGCGCCGTACGTTACGCTCATAAATGAGGGGTGGAGCTTGGCGATCTCCTCGGTGGCACTTTTAACGCTGTCGAACGCTGAGTCGGTCTTTGGAGGGAACACCTCGAAGGAAAGTGAGAGGGTATCTTTATTAAAAATCTCTGTGAGCTTCATTGTTTTATCCTCGCTGAAGTTTAGTATAGTAACATTTTATCATATAATTTCCGATAATGCAATAGGAAACGAAAAAGAACCCGAAAAATCGGGTTCTTTTTAAATCAAGTAGCGATACCTGCGTATTGGTTCTGATAAAGTCTGTAGTAAGCGCCGCCCTTTGCGAGAAGCTCCTCGTGTGAGCCGACCTCGGCGACTACACCGTTATCGAGTACGACTATCTTGTCCGCATCGCGTATCGTTGAAAGATGTGGGCGATGATAAGCGAGGTGCGGTTCTTCATGAGCGCGACCATTGCCGACTGAATGTGCATCTCGGTACGCGTGTCGACGCTTGAGGTCGCTTCGTCGAGAATGAGTATCTTCGGATCGGCGAGTACCGCTCGCGCGATTGATAGGAGCTGACGCTGTCCCTGCGAGAGGTCGCGTCCGGATTCAGCGAGTACCGTTTCATAACCGTCCGGCAGACGCTCAATAAACACGTCCGCGTGAGCCATAGCGGCGGCGCGACGTACTTCCTCGTCGGTTGCGTCGAGCTTGCCGTAGCGAATGTTGGACGCTATTGTATCGGAGAAGAGCACCGTATCCTGAAGCACTATCGCGATAGCGCGGCGAAGGGTATTTTTCGGAATATCGTTTATATTGACGTTATCAATTGTGATCGAACCGCTGTCGATGTCGTAGAAGCGTGTCAGCAGGTTTACGACGGTCGTTTTACCCGAGCCCGTCGCACCGACTATCGCGATCTTCTGTCCGCGCTCGACATTGAGGTCAAAGCCCTTAAGCACGGGCTCGCCCTCGTTGTAGGAGAAGTACATATCCTTAAAGCGTATGTCGCCGCGGATATGCTCGACATCGATATCGTGTCTGCCCTTGTCAATCTCCGGCTCGGACTCCATAATATCGAACACACGCTCCGCGCCGGCTATTGCGGTGAGTATCTGCGCGTACTGGTTTGCGATTTCATTGATCGGACGGGTGAACTGCTTTGAATACTGAAGCACCGCCTGAATTGCGGGAATTCCGATCGAGCCGATAAGCGAGAGGTATCCGCCGACAGCCGCTACAAGAAGATAGCCGAGGTTGCCTATCATATTCATACACGGACCCATTACGCCGCCCCAGATATTCGCCTTGATACCGACCTTGCGGTACTTTGCGGAAATCTTTGTAAACTCCTCAAGCGACGATGCTTCTTTGCCGTACGCTATAACGGTCTTGTAGCCCGTGACGGCTTCCTCAATGTGTCCGTTCATCTGACCGAGAAGCTTCTGCTGCTCGACGAAATACTTTCGCATAAACTTTGAAAGCTTAGTTGATACAAGAAGTGTCAGCGGTATGGTTACCATAGCAACTACGGTGAGTATCGGGCTGTAGTAGAGCATAAGCACAAGCGAGCCGATAAGCGTTATAACGCCCGAGAAGAGCGATGCTATTGACTGCGACACAGAGTTTGAGATGTTCTCAACGTCGTTTGTCATACGGCTCATAATATCACCGTGGCGGTGTGTATCGGTGTAACGAATGGGCAGATACGAGATCCTTGCGAAAAGATCGTTTCTCATCGTGCAGACGGTATTTTGCGAAAGCTTCGCCGCAGTGATACCTTGCAGATATGTGAGTGCAGACGAGGCGACGTAGACTACCGCCATCATAATTACCGTTGAGATTAACTTCTCGAAATTGACGTGAAGCTGTCCCTCGTCAATGGTTATCGCTGAAATAGCACGCGCCTGAAGGGCGGGGCCTGCGAGCGTCAGCGCGGCGACGATAGTGACGATAGCGAGAAGTGCGAGTACGAGGTATTTGCTCTTACCGATGTAGCGGAATAGCTTGCCGAGAGTTGCCTTCATATTCTTCGGCTTTTCGCGTACCATAGGACCGCCCGGGCCACCGCCTCTGCGAGGTCCCATCTGTACCATCGGGCGATTGTTTTGAGTTCTGTTTTCGCCTGCCATTACTCGTCACCTCCCTCTGTGCTTCTCATCTGCGACGCGTAAATGTCACGGTAGGTTTCACTTGTTTTCATAAGCTCATCGTGCGGTGCGAAGGCGACTATCGTTCCGTTTTCGATAACGGCGATGCGGTCACAGTTTCGTATCGACGCGATACGCTGAGCTATCATAATTACCGTGGTATCCTTGATATTTTCGCGCAAAGCCTTATGGAGCCTTGCTTCCGTACCAAGGTCGAGCGCAGACGTTGAGTCGTCGAAAATGAGTATCTCCGGACGGCGTATGATCGCTCTTGCAATAGCAACACGCTGCTTCTGACCGCCCGAAAGGGAAGCGCCCTTCTCGGCGATCATTGTTTCGTAGTCGTCGGAGAAGCCCATTATGAAGTCGTCGGCTTGTGCAATCTGTGCCGCGAGCTTCACTTCCTCGTCCGTTGCATCGGGCTTACCCCAACGGATGTTTTCGGCAACCGTACCCGAAAACAGCTCGGTCTTTTGCAGTACGAACGCTATTTTTTGACGAAGGGTATCAAGATCAAAGTCGCGTACGTTTTTACCGTCGATGAGTATTTCGCCCTCGTCGGCATCGTAGAAGCGCGGAATGAGGTTTACGAGCGAGGATTTACCCGAACCGGTAGCACCGATTATAGCGACCGTTTCGCCCGGCTTTACGTCGAAGTTTATGTCGTGCAGTACCGGACGTCCAGCGGCGCTCGGGTAGCGGAAGGATACGTTTCTAAACTCTATAGCACCCTTGGTGTCGGTTTCTTCGGTAAAATTGCCGCCAACGATTGCGGGATCACTTTCGAGCACCTCAACGATACGCTTTGCGCTCGCCGCAGCACGCGTCATCGTCTGGAACATCATACTAACCATCATCATCGACATAAGTATCTGCGTTATGTATGTGATAGCAGCCATTACGTCGCCGACCATTATGCCGCCGACGGTACCGATAGCTGCCTCGACCTCCTTGCCGCCGATGAGAAGAATAGCGATAACAGAGCCGTTCATTATAATCATAAGGACGGGCGAGAGGGTAGCCATAAGCTTTTGTACGGTGAGGTTTACGTCGCGAAGCTCGGTGTTAGCTTTACTAAAGCGACCAATCTCGTGCTGTTCCTTCACGTACGCCTTTACGACGCGTGCGCCGGATACGTTTTCCTGCACGATAGAGTTTACGCGGTCAAGCTTTTCCTGCACGACAGCGTAAAGAGGGCCTGCCTTTTTGAGCATAATAAATATAAGAACGAGCTGTATGGGTAGGGCAATAGCGAGCACGACGCCGAACTTCGGACTTATAGTGATCGCCATAAAAATACCGCCGATGAACTGCATAGGTGCACGGACAAACATACGAATAAGCATAGCTATAAACATCTGAACTTGGCTTATGTCGTTGGTAAGGCGCGTTACGAGTGAGCCGGTGGTAAATTTGTCCGTTTGCTGTAGTGAAAGGCTCATAACCTTTTTGAAGGCATCATTGCGCAGGTCGTTACCAAAGCTCTGCGCGGCATTGCTCGCGAATGCGGCGGAGAGGATTCCGAAAAGACCGCCGACGGCAACAAGTCCGAGCATCGTAAGTCCCGTCGTTAATATGAGTGCCATATCGTGTCCGATAACGCCCTCGTTTACGATTTTTGACATAAGCTTTGGCTGCAATAGGTCGATAGCGACCTCGCCGATCATTGTGAGCGGCGCTAAAATCGCGAAAAGCCAATACGGCTTTAAATATTTTGCAAGCTTCATAATTACCTCGATTTAATTTGCGTCGACGTTTTCGGGCAGAAGATTGTCGATTACTTTGTTAAGCAGTAGTGAGAGGGTTTCTATCTCGTCGTCGGAAAGTCCCAAAAGCGCTGCATCGTCGCCTTCCTTGTGCATCACGCGTATACGCTCATCAATAGCCTTGCCCTTATCGGTAAGGAACACGAGCGTCTGGCGCATATCGTTTTCGTTGGTTTTACGGGTAACGAGCCCGTCGCGCTCCATCTTTTGCAGTGTCACGCTGACCGTAGGTGGCTTTAGATGTGCCGCTTTTACGAGATCAAGCTGGGTTACACCCGGCTCCATACGCGCGAGATGAAAAATAAGCATACGGTAGCTCGAAGGAAGTCCGTCCTGCTCGGAAAGCCTTCTCATTCGGTCGCGGTACAGCTTCGCTGCATCGTGAATACGCATCATTGCGTTATAGTTCGAGTCAAGTCGGCGCTTTGGCAGGGCGTCGAAAAACTCTTTTGGCAGTGGTTTGTGCTCCATTATTATCCTCCGCGGAAATTAGTTAGTAAACTAATAAATATTATAACTCAACCTACGTTTTTTGTCAAGGCTTTCAGACGGCAAAAAATAAAAAAGGGACGCATATAATGCGTCCCAAGTGTTGGTTAGTTTTTGAGCGAATGGATCGGTGCGGGGATACGTCCGCCGCGAGCGATAAACTCTGCGGGAGAGTTGGTGTTAAGCGCAATAACGGGAGCGTAACCAAGCAGACCGCCGAAGTTTACAACCTCGCCGACGCCCTTGCCGTATGCGGGGATAACGCGGACGGCGGTGGTCTTGGTGTTGGCAACACCGATCGAGATCTCGTCTGCAATAATGCCGCTGATAACCTCTGCAGGTGTATCGCCGGGGATTACTATCATATCAAGTCCGACCGAGCATACTGCGGTCATAGCCTCGAGCTTTTCTATAGTGAGCGCACCGCAAGCAACGGCGTCGATCATACCTGCGTCCTCGGATACGGGAATAAATGCGCCCGAAAGTCCGCCGACGTGGCTCGATGCCATAACGCCGCCCTTTTTAACGGCGTCGTTGAGGAGTGCGAGTGCGGCAGTAGTACCGTGTGCGCCGCAGCGCTCAAGTCCCATATTTTCGAGAATGTGAGCAACCGAGTCGCCGATAGCGGGCGTAGGTGCGAGGGAGAGGTCTACGATGCCAAACGGTACGCCAAGACGCTTCGATGCTTCGTGTGCAACGAGCTGACCGACACGGGTGATTTTAAACGAGGTCTTTTTGATTATGTCAGCGAGGGTAGAGAAGTCACAGTTACCTGCACGCTTGATAGCGGATGCGACAACGCCCGGACCGGATACGCCAACGCTTACGACAGCCTCGCCTTTGCCGACGCCGTGGAAAGCACACGGCATAAATGGGTTATCCTCGGGCACGTTTGCGAATACGACGAACTTTGCGCAGCCGATAGACTGCTCATCGCGAGTGAGG
>JAZSJI010000135.1:0-12668 GCA_045534235.1 Candidatus Flemingiibacterium sp.
ACGCGATGCCGAAAAGCGCCGCCACGCAATAAGTTAGAGCATCCAGAATCGCGAGCGCAGGGGTAAGGCCCAGATCGACGAATACAACGCCTGCCCAGCCGCCCACCGAAAACATCGCAACGATGCCGCGAACGGTAAAAAGCGTCAAACCATCGTCTCCCGACGCCGCCTCGGAAATATCGACACCGTCCGTATCAACGTCAACGTCAACGTCCGTATCAACGTCACCGTCGCCGTCGCCGATACCGAAGAACAAAAGCACCGTCTGGATAACGAGCACGAGCGTTGCAGGAATAGCAACAAGTGCAAAGCCCTGCTGAAGTCCCGTCAGCGAATCCCACCAAGCAAACATTATTATCTACGCTCCTTTACAAAAACATATGTGTCAAAATTTTCAGCGTTTAAAAACCTCGTCGTACATTAAGCTTGCGTGCTGACGAACAAGCGTCGCATAATACGCCATTATTATGATGCCGCAGGCACGCTCAAGACGCCGTCTTGCGCCCGTACCGCGCTCCTCGTAGGAGTCGAGCTCCTTTGAAATAAGGTCGTAAATATTACCGTCCACCGTCGCCTCATCACGCACAAGGTAGTCGATAAGATGGCACAGGTAATCGTACAGCTCCGACTCGGGGATAATATCGTCGCTCGTATCGTTAACGTTGCCGTTAACGTATGCGAGAAGTCCCGCGATGCGGTCAAGCTGCATTGAGTCGCGCATCATATTTATTATAAGTATGCGCGCGAGCTGGTCTTTATCATACCGTTTATTTTTCGCGCTCGACACCCAGCCGCGTTTTGTCCAGTTTTGAAGAGTTGAGCCGTCGATTCCGCATATCTCGCGTATCTGCGAGAGCATAATACCGTCGGTTATATAGAAGATCTTATTAAGAAACTCCATACCCGTGACGTCGCCCATCTTCTTTTTCTCCATTATGGTGCCGGGAATGAGCGAGCTGTTGATTTCAAGCTTCATATCGCCTTCTCCTTTTTGCACTTTGCCTTGTAATTAGATTATATCACACGGTCACGTGATTGTCAAGAGGGATTTTATGAATTTTTTATGTATACGAAAAAGCCTTCCGAGCGGAAGGCTTTTTTATCTTATTGTAAATCCGTGTAAACCGTATGGTGAGGGATATAATCGCCCATATACGAGCTGAAAATACCGTGCTGCAATTCCTCCCACGTCACGGTGTTATCGTTGACCAGCACGTATCGCACGTATCTGTCGTACGTAGCGTACGGTGTTTCGGCATCGCCCTCAAAGCGAAGCATATATTTGTATTTATATACAAGCTCCTCGCCATCCTCAAACCATCTGAGCGTATAATATTCGCCGTCGTACGAAAGGTCTTCTACAAAAAGCTTCGGGTACTCGTCTTTTACGGATTCATAATACTCCTCGTCGTCGTAATGCTCAAGTGTGTAGTAGTATGCAAGGCGCACACTCGCTTTCTCGTTTGGCACAGCGGATGCAAACTCATCCCATCGCGTCTGTCCGTGCGTTATATCGCCGTTATCAAAGACCACGCATCCGTCCTCGATCGCGTCCTCGTACGTGTACGCATCGGGAAGCTTTTCAAGCGCGACGTATTCTGTTTTAATATTCGCCGCGCACGAGCCAAGCACAAGCGCAAACAAAATTACAAGAGCCGCGTATCTTTTCATCGTATACCTCCGGGTATCACTTAAAGAAATTCTTAAGTCCAAGAACACGCCGTAGCTTCACGAGATACAGCGTGATAAGATGCGTCGTTGCTATGTCGTAGATAAGGAACGTAAAGTTACACAGCGCGAAAACGGGTAGCGTAAATGCAAGTCCCGTGTCGGTAAGCCCCATAACGTAGCTTCCTATAAGTATCATAACTATCAGCATCGTGTTGAACGTGCTGAATTTGAGCACCCACGAAATGGCAGGGTGAAGCCGCTCGTACATCGCCTTGAATATCGGGTATACGCCGCCGAACACGAGATAGACGAGTGCACCGAACTTGTCAGGCAAAAGAAGCATCGAAAGTGCACCCGTGACGAGCCAAATGAGGTACGGATACGCGCCGCCGACCTCCACCACCGCAATCATTATAAGAATTGACGCGAGCGCGACTGCCGTCAAGTCAAGCACCGTAATTATCGAGCCGAGTAATAGTATCACCACGCCGAGCGCCGCAAATATCGCGGCGAGCGCAAGCTTTTTGGTTTTTTTCATTCAAACCACCCGAATATCAGCAGCACGGTATCATATCGCCGCCGCAGCACTCGCAAAGGCAGTCCGCGCAGATAAGTCCCGTGCATATGTCGCACGCCGAGCTACCGCCGCTCTGCGTGGTGCGGTATCCGCCGCCGTAACTATTTGAGGTCTGCTTGATACGGTTAAGCACCGTGCGGTATTCGCTGTTGGTCGGATCGAGATAGCACGCCGTTTCGAGGTACTTCTGCGCGTCGTAATACCAGCCGCGCTTTATAAGAACACAGCCCTTTAAAAAGTTCCACTCCGCGTTGTGGTTTGCCTCTGCAACCGCATCGAGTATCAGCTCCGCGTCAGCGTAACGGTTGTTGTTGATAAGCTCGCGCACCCTTGCATACTCGCCCCACGACGAGCCCGAGGACGACTGTCCCCCGCCCGATGTACGCGGTGCACCCGAGGCACGCTCCTTTTGTATCTGATCGTACGCTTCGTTGACCTCTTTCATTTTTTCCTCTACGAGGTCGGCAAGCGGATTGCCCACGTAATTATCGGGGTGATACTTACGCGCAAGCTCGCGATATGCTTTTTTTATATCCTCGTCGCTCGCATCACGCGAAACTCCGAGCACCTTGTATGGATCCGTCATATGCTTTTATCTCCGTTCTCTTGGCTTGCCTCGGGCTTATATTTTGAAAGCACCCTATCGGTGCACGCGGGCAGTCCGAGATAAATTATGTTCTTTATTATTTCGCCGTATTCGGGCGTTTTGCTAAAATCAATAAGCTCCACCGCAGAGGAAACGCCTACAAGCTCCATCGTCAGTGCCGTGCGGATATTTTCCTCGTTTGCGATAAGCTCTGCCACGGGGTCATCGTACATTGCCCGAAAGGGGTTGTACGCGCCCGACTTTATATCGTCCGCAAGGTCGTCTATCGCGTCGATCACGTAGATATACCGTCCGATATGCCGTCCGATCTCGGCGGCTATACGGGCACTCGCGCTGTTTTGGGGAAAGCCGAGCGCCGAGGCATACGACATAAGCTCACCAAACGGCTCTGCTGCTCTGTCAAACGAGCTACAGCCTTCCCTCTCAAGGTCTGAAAGCTCGCAAAGACGCTCACTGATAAAAGCCTCTGCGTCCTTGTCAAAGCGTGCCTTTTTTCGCATACGTTTTGCCGCAGGCATCAAAAGTCTGACGCCAATCCGCTTAAAGCCGCGGCTGTCGGCAATATCGTCGCGCAACTTGTGATACGTCAGCACCGCCGAAAGCCTTGCCGTGTAGTCAAGCTCGTGTGCATCGACAATCACAGCGCGTTTTTTCGTTGGGTGTGCAAGGCATCTGTGCCGCTCGAGCTTACCGATCTCGCCCATGAGAGCCATTCTAACAAGTGCCAAAAAGACGAAATCGTAGGAAAGCGAAAGCCTTGAGGAGCAGGTGACGCTTCGACCGAGCGACTCGCAAAGACCGCAGTAAGCCGCGCGGTAAAGCTCATACTCCTTGACGCGCAGCTCGGGTATCATAGGCTTTATATATCCGAACACGCGCATCACCTCCAAAGTAACTTTGATATAATTTTACTCCCAAACAATATATTACGCCTTACAACAGATTAAACTTTTTGTAAATCTTTTTGATTTTCACGTAAAAATATGTGCCGCGTGACACGCGGCACATATGCTGTTATTTTTCTTCCTCGTCCTCTGTCGGCTCGAGGCGTGTGACCTTTATTTCCTCAACGAGCTTGTCGTCGACCTTCGTTACCTCGACGTGCAGACCCTCGAAGTCGAAATTAGCACCAACCTCGGGAAACTCTCCAAGCTGCATAGTAACAAAACCGCTGACCGTCTGCGGAAGCTCCTCCTCATCTTCGACAGTTATTTCGAAATGCTCGAGCATTTCGTCCGTGTGCATATCGCCTGCGAACGTAACCGTACCGTCGGTATGCTCGGTAACGGCCTGCTCCTCAACCTCGTCGTGCTCGTCCCAGATTTCGCCTACGAGCTCCTCGAGAACGTCCTCAAGCGTTACAATGCCCATAGTTCCGCCGTAGTCGTCAAGAACGACCGCGATGTGTGTCTTCTCCTGCTGGAACTGCGTCAAAAGGTTGGATATTTTAACGTGGCAGGTTATGAAAAACGGCTTTTTAAGGACCGATTCAAGCGACTCTCCCTTGCCGCGGCAAAGGTAGAAGAAATCCTTTTCGTGAAGTATGCCGATAACACTGTCGACCGTATCCTCGTACACGGGGATACGCGAAAAGCCCGACGTGTGGAATATCTCCGTTATCTCGTCGAAGGAGGTTTCCTTGTCGATAGCCACAACGTCAACGCGCGGCGTGATTATCTCCTCGACGTCTGCATCGGTAAACTCGATAGCCGAGCGTATCAGCTCGCCCTCCTGCTCACCGATACCGCCGTCCTGCTGCGCTTCGTCGACGATAGTGATAAGCTCTTCCTCGGTCATAACGTCTTTATTGTCAAGACGGAATATTTTTGCAAGTAGCTTTTTCCAAACGCGGAAAAAGAAATTGAGGGGGGTAAACACGATTACCAGAACGCGCATTAAGGGCGCAACGGTCATCGCAAAGCCGTCGGGGGTTTCCTTAGCAACGCTTTTCGGCGATACCTCGCCGAAGATAAGGACGAGCACCGTCGTTACTGCGGTTGAAAGTGCCGCACCGTTGGTGGGGAACCACTTGACGAACATAACCGTAGCTATAGAAGCAAGCGCGATATTTACTATATTGTTACCTATAAGTATAGTGGAAAGCAGAGAATCGTAGTCCTCCGACAATTTGAGCACCAACGCCGCGCTCTTATTGCCGTCCGAGGCAAGATTTTTTACGCGTACTCTGTTGAAGGTATTGAATGCTGTTTCGGTTGCCGAAAAAAGTCCTGACATGGCGATAAGGATCACCATAAAAATTATCGTTCGTATACTGTCGCCGTCTAACATATATTTCTCCTAAAATTATTGTTGTAATAGTTATTTACGTGTCGCCACCTTATATCATGGCGGAGAGATACGTGTCGTATTGGCGAGATTCGGCGCCGTGCATCGTCGGGCGGGTATAGGGTTATCGTTCATTTGCGATAATCACTCCTTTTTTGTATATTACTACCATTATACACGACTTCGCGCGATTTTGCAATAGTTTTGGGGGAATTTATGCTCAGGTTCACTATATAAAGTAAAAAGGCACGCTTTGCGTGCCTTTTTATCATCTTATTTTTTCTCTTTGTCGGTGCAGTCACATCCGCCCGAGCGCTTCTTTGCGCACTCTTTGCCGTGCGGACAGCCGACGCACGCCGAACCGCTCTTTTTTTCTCTGTGGAGATATATGCCAATCGCCGCCGCGATAGCGACCAAAACAGCAATAATTATAATATCAATCATAGCAAATTACTTTGCAGCCTTTGCTGCCTTTTCCGCCTTAAGCTTTTTGTTTGTGTTAGCGATAAGCGCGAGCACGATGCCTGCCATCACCGCGATTGCCACGAGTCCTGCGATAGCCGCGCCAACGTTAAGAGCAGACGCATCGGTGACAAGCGTGCCGATCGTGTAAACGAAATATGCGACGGTGTAGCCCACGCCGAGCTGGAGTCCGATACCTGCCCAGAGCCACTTGCCGCTCTTCATCTCTGCGTTCATAGCGCCGATCGCCGCGAAGCACGGAGGACTGTAAAGGTTAAACATAAGGTAAGCAAGTGCCGCAGCCTTGGAGATTGCCATAATACCTGCAACCTCTGCACCTGCGCCCTCCATAAGAGCGAGTTCTTCTGTATCAATGAGGTTTTCAAGTCCGACGAAGCAAACTGCAAGCGTACCGACTACGTTTTCCTTTGCGATAAAGCCGGTAACGGTAGCCGCCGCCATCTGCCAGGAGAGCACGCCGATGATCGGAACGAGCAGGTATGCAAACGGTCTTGCGATGGACGCGAGAATAGAAGCATCGGCGGTTTCTGCAACGGTAAACGACCAGCTAAAGGTCTGCATAATCTGTACCGCCATATTGCACAGAAGGATTATAGTCGCCGCCTTAACTATGTATGCCCAGCCGCGGCTGCACATCGACTTGAAAGCACCCCAAAGCGACGGGAATTTATATTCGGGAAGCTCAATGATGAAGTAGGACTTTTTCGCCCTGTTACCCGTGACAAGGTTTATAAGAAGCGCACCGAGGAATATAAGAATAATGCCCGAGAGATACATAACTGTGCTCACCCAACCTGCGTTATCAAAGAACGCACCGGCGAAAAGCGATATAACGGGAATTTTCGCGCCACAAGGCATAAACGGAGCAAGCATCGCAGTCGCTCTGCGCTCGCGCTCATTTCTGATAGTACGGCTCGCCATAATGCCGGGGACGGCACAACCGACGGTGATTACGAACGGGATAACGGACTTACCCGAGAGTCCGACCTTCTTGAAAATAGGATCGAGCACGACCGCAACGCGTGACATATAGCCGCAGTCCTCGAGAAGCGCAATGAGGAAGTACATAACCATAACGAGCGGCAAGAAACCGACGACCGCGACAACACCGCCGATAACTCCGTCAACGAGGATAGCCAAGAGAAGCTCGTTTGCGCCTGCACCGATAAGTAATTCGCGAATCCACTCCTGGAAGGTTTCGAGCCATTTCACCAGCAGATCTGCGACAGGCTGTCCAACCCAAACCTGCGAGATTTGGAAAACAAGGAACATTACAACAGCGAATATCGGAATACCGAGCCATTTATTAGTGAGCACCGCATCGATCTTGTCGCCGTAGTTGCGCGTTCTTGTGAGAGTCTTGCGCTTTTCGACCTCTTTAACGATGCCGTTTACAAAACTGAAGCGCTTGCGGTCGGCGATCTGTACTATTTCCTTATTGGTAAGGTCGATCTTCTCCTCAATATAGGGAGCTTTCTGCTCTTTGCCGATCTGTGCCACAGCAGCCGAAACGAGTGCCTTTAAGCCGTCAGCCGAGTTTGCCGCGGTTTCCACAACGGGACATCCAAGCTTCGCCGAAAGTGCATCAACGTCGATCTTATTGCCCTTTTTCTTGTTAATGTCCTTCTTGTTGAGCGCAACCACTACGGGAACGCCAAGTTCAAGAAGCTGTGTCGTAAAGAAAAGGCTTCTCGACAAGTTGGTCGCGTCCACGATGTTGATTATAACGTCGGGATTCTCGTTTTTAACGTAAGTGCTCGTGATGCTCTCCTCCGACGTAAACGGCGACATCGAGTATGCACCGGGAAGGTCAACGGCGACAAGTTGCTTTCCGTCAGAGTACGCCTTCTTAATCGGGTGCTCCTTTTTGTCGACGGTTACACCCGCCCAGTTGCCGACCTTTTCATTTTGACCGGTGAGGGCGTTGTACATTGTTGTTTTGCCGGAGTTAGGGTTGCCGGCGAGTGCGATTCTCATTGGATTTCCTCCCAAAATTTATGTATATCCTTTCGGACTTTATTACCGTTCAAGTGGGTTAGCAGTGGCTAACCGACACACGCAGAAAACCGCGAGGTATGGTTTTCCGCCGTCATCTTATATCTCTATTGCCTCGGCAAGCTGATTGTCGATGTTATATCTGCCGTCCTTTATGGAAACGACACAGCCGCCCTTCAGGCGAGAAATGACGGTGATAGTCTCTCCGCTGTAGCAGCCGAGAGAAAAAAGGAATGCATCAAGCTCCTCGTCATCAGTTTCAATTGCCTTGATGACGTACTCTTTACCTTCCTCTGCTTGTTTTAAATTCATAAAATCACCGCGATTCCTATATCATCTGCCGCGTTAGCCTATGCTAACCGCAGGGTAAAATTTATCGGTTAGCCTTGTCTAACCGTAGTTAGTATAGCACGCTATTTTTAATTTGTCAATAGTTTTTGCTAAATTTTTTCAATTTTTCTGTACACGGTCGGCGGCACTCCAATGCTCTCCCGAAAAGCCTTGGAAAAATACAGACCATCACGAAATCCCACGTCCAAAGCAATATCCTGCACGCTCTTATCGGTTTCCCTTAGCATACACGCGGCTTTTTCAATACGTATTTTTCGGCGGTACGCAATCGGAGTCATTCCCGTAAGCTCAAAAAAGATACGTGTAAAGTACGTCGTAGAAAATCCGCACCGAGACGCGTATTCCCTGACGTTAACGTATGCCATATAATTCTTCTCAATATCCCGCAAGACCTCCACGACAGCGTCTTTAGCATCTGTCATCCCCTCTGCTTTTATCAGCGGATTGGGGATTATACCCCTTGCTATGTGTACCAAAAGCTCGCCCATATATATCGACAGAAGCAATTGCTTATGAGCACTGTGCGCCCCCATTTCACGTATGATATTATTAAAATCCGCGAGTATATCCGCATCGCGCTCCAAAGAAAATATATTCCCCGACGGCATACTTAATCTTCGAATAATTTCATCTCCGACAGTATTTTTAAAATACACCCAATAAAGTTCAATATCCTTGCTTTGCGGAAATTTATATTCTTGATATTCCATAGGCCTGTAAAGGAGCAGTGTGTTATCCCGTATACGGTGCCACTCGCCGTTTAACTTCACTTTCCCCTTTCCCGACCGTAAATATATAATCTGATAATCGCTTCGATACCTGGCACAATCCGCATTGAACGTCGGTGCTTCTGCGTATCCCGCGCTGACAACGTGACAGCCGAATATCTCCTCATCGGACGCATCACCTTGTTGCCAAAAAGTCATAATTACACCGCCTTTTTTGAGAATAGTTAAATTTATTCCATATAAATGAGCCGTTTTTTCCATTTACATACAAAACGAATTTATGTAGACTAATACTGTAAACAGTATACCATATCACAAATTCATATGTCAAGAACGTCCGAAAATATCAGCGCAAGTATTGTCAGACGCTCCAAAATTTTTGAGAAAGGTGATTAATATGAAAAGCAACTTTATTCTAAATCAGGTCGGATATCGGTCTAACGCGACGAAAAAGCTTATCTATACGGGAAATGCAGATAGTTTTCAAGTTATGCGACTGCAGGACCTGAAGCTGATACCGGTGTTCACAGGCGAGCTCTGCCCTGTCGACGCCCCCGATTTTTCCGACAATAAAAAGCAAGGCGACTTTTCCGCGCTTACAGAGCCCGGAATTTACAGAATCAGCGCAGGCGGGACAAACAGCCGTTGCTTCTTGATCGGTGATGACGTTTACGATACGGTCGAGAGAATGCTGACAAGCTATTTCACTTGGCAGAGATGCGGTGACGAGCTCGGCTGGAACGGACGCTGTCACGATGGTGACCGTATAGTTCTCCAAAGTGGCGAGGAACGCTCACTTTCGGGCGGACACCATCAGTCCTCCGACCTTCGCAAATGGGTGTTCGGCACGTCGCTCGGTATGATAGGATATATCGAATATGCCCTGAACTCAAAGCCCACTTGGGAAAACGGGATTTTTGACGAAGAAATTCGCCACAGCTTGAAATACTACTTCAACCTTATCTCTGATGAGGGCTACGTATACGACGGAACGTGGGTATACGAGGGGTATAAGGGCGAGTGCAGAGGTGTCGGTTTCAACGATTATAGTAAGCTTTGGGATCGCAGACAGTACTTCGAAAGCCCTGCTCCTGAGCCTGGTCAGTGGCAAACTGTCAGAATGTTTGCGCTGTGTTCAAGATTTTACCGTGAAAAGGATCCCGCGCTTTCGGCTCGCTGTCTGTCCGCCGCAAAAAAGATCTACGGCTATATGCTGACACATGATCTGCCGGATTACGATCTCCCCGTATATCCTCCGCTTGGTCACGACGGCATGGCTGGCTTTTACAAAGGTTTTTACAAGGGTTCTGCCCTTCGACTCGGATCGCAAGCTATTGCCGCAATAGAGCTTTATAAAGCAGAGCCCGATAAAAAGCTACAGGCCGATGCAGCGGGCTGTCTTCGCGCCCTTTCAAAGCTGCAGGTAGGCGGTAACGATCTTTGCTCCGCGTGCTTTTGGGAGGGTGAGCGTAGCAAGCGTCTTGCGAATAATTACTATTATTTTTTCACCACGAGCGTACCGTTCGCCTATCTGGAAGCAGCCGAACTGTGGCCACAGCATAAGGATGCGTCCGTATGGCGCAGCACGGTAGAGCATATTGCAAAATGCAATGTATCGGTATGTCAAAACAATGCTTACAAGAGAGTGGCGGCGACGTGGCACACAGTAGGTCACGCGGCTTATGAAATGCCTGGCTGCTTCAGCTTCGCCATGTCTGTCAAGCCGACCAGTACTTGCGGCGAGGCAGGTACAGCCAAGCAAAGCGGTGAAGCGTTCTCCATTCGCTATGAATACGAATCCTTCTGTTATAATTTGGACGTCATTGCTCTTGGAATATTTTTTAAACGTGCAAGTGCGCTTTTAAGTGATAATACGTATATAGAATACGCAGAACGCCAGCTTGACTGGATTCTCGGCTATAATCGTTTTGATGCGAGTAACGTAGAGGGCGTAGGATATAATCAGCCGCACAGAGGCCTTTTTGGTGAATTTTATCCTCCCGTGCCTCAAATTCCCGGCGGCGTGTTCGTAGGATTCACAGACGGCAGCTTTGACGAAGAATCATTCGGTTTTGAAAACGAATATGATATGCCGATGGTGGGATGGTTTATGCAGTTGCTTGAAGAGCTCAAAAACAATTAACATATGTAAGCATATCTTGCGCCGCAAAGCGTCGCATTTTGCTTCGCAAAAGCGATAAACGTCGCCGTCATAGGCCGAGCAAGCTCGGCGGCGATGACGTTGCTCGTAGATATAGCTATCTCAAACCTAATAAAGAGATGGGAAGAAAAAAGCAGACCGCCAATTGGCGAGCTGCTTTTTCTTGAGTTGCCCCAATAATTTTGAACCCAATTATTTTCATACATTTTCCAAACTACGTTTAATAGCGCTATGAATTCGAGCGCGCATCTCTATTACCTCATTATAATTCTCGCGTCCGTATTTTTTTACGGTTGATATAGTTGCGTCCGATAGAATTATGACGTACAGACCGGATCGATAATCCACAAAAACAGATTGCCCCGTGTGACCGCAATGTCCGATAGCACCGTCGGCAAACAATCCCCCCGCCTGCTCATAGCGCTCGTCCACATATACAAAGCCAAGACCACGAGATTCACTCATTCCCGGGGTGTGATTTTCTGCCGCCGACAAAAAGGTCTGCTCCCTGATCAGCGGTTTTCCTCTGTTCTGCAAGAAAGTGACGTATTTCGCCACGTCCGAAATATTCGAGAACACACCCGCGTTTCCCGCAACGCCGCCAAGGAATTGGCAGTTGTAATCGTTAACTACGCCTCTCTTTTCGTCCTCCAAGTTGGAATTGACCGCATTTTGTCTGTCGAGCGGCAAAAAGGAGGTATTATCAAGCCCGAGGGGCTTTGCGACAAGCTCGTCAAAGCATTTATCTAACGGCCGGTCAAATGTTTTTTCGAGGATTTTACCGAGTAAAATAAAGCCCGGACAGCTATACCTGACGTCCGTGCCAATCGGAATATCCACTGGAATATTAAGAATAGCTTCTGCGATATTTGCGCAGCTGTTTACTTCCTTGTACAACGGTTTATAGCCGATACCAATCGTATGAGTCAACAAATTCTTTATTGTTAAAGGCTTTTCTGTCGGATAAAACTTATTCACCGTATCTTCAAGTTTAAGCAGTCCATTATCGAGTGCAATCAGAGCAAGAGAAGTCGTCGCCATCATTTTGGTAACCGACGCCATATCAAAAAGTGTTGTTTCATCAACACCGCCACGGTATGTATCGTAAATCACACGATCGCCTTGACCGACGCAAACAGCAATATGTTCAAGGGTGCCGTTTTCTACATATTCGTCTATCGTTTTTTCCAAATAAATCATAGTAGTTCCTCTGTTCTTTAAGATATTATGTTATGATTATATTACGCATCAAAAGATGTGTTAATAGAATCTTACCTTCATTGTTTCAAGTTGCCCTTGAGAGCAAACAAAATCGGTCGAGAACATTCCATTCATCGTCAGACACACGCGCACAGGCAGGACCGCCAATTTTTAAGTGTGGGAAACAGGATTTTAGATGTTTATGAGCGATAGAATAAAATGCCGCATTATGATTACGGCATAAGGAATTCCCTCATCACGAAAAGCATCAATGTTTGTAATTCTCTGATCGGCGGCAAATTTGTACACGGGACCGTTGTTGACCGCGTGCATTGGCTTGACTTTCCCTACCGTTTTATGAAAATTTACATTTAAAGCTGCCATAAAAATAGCCGCCAATTTTTTATCATTATTGATTCGCTTTAAGGCCACCCAAGAAGTATAACGTGATTATATCACATAATCGAAAATATTTCAATATATTCTCAATAAAAAATTCTCAGGTTCAAGTCCGCAAGGGCAGGAGAAAGGAAGAATGGCTACAGAAGGGTGTTCCCCCCCAAAAAAAACGAGAAAAGCCCTTGAAAATCAAGGACTTTTGTGTTAGGG
>JAZSJI010000157.1:0-7076 GCA_045534235.1 Candidatus Flemingiibacterium sp.
AATAAACTTTTAAAGGAGCACGGAAATGATAACGAAGGAGCTTTTCGGCAAAAAGCCTTGCGGCTGTGAGGTCTATGCATACACCGTAACCAACAAAAGCGGAGCGTCGGCGTGTATTCTCACGCTTGGCGGTATTCTTCGCTCGCTCTATATGCCTGACCGTGAGGGCAAAATGGCTGACGTCGTGTGCGGCTTTGACAGCGTGGAGGCATATCTTGCCGACACGAGCTATTACGGCTCGAGCGTCGGACGTTACGGCAACCGCATAGCAAACGGTCGCTTTACGCTTGACGGTACGACCTATCAGCTCGCAATAAACGACAGAGGCTGCAACCATCTTCACGGCGGTATCGAGGGCTTTAACAGAAAGATCTGGGACGCAGAGCCGTTTGAGGCATCGGGCGAGCAGGGCGTTATTCTCACGCTTGTAAGCCCTGATGGCGAGGAGAATTATCCCGGTGAGCTTCACGTCAAGGTAACGTACACGCTCACCGATGAAAACGAGCTTAAGATTCGCTATGAGGCGACGAGTGACAAGGATACTATACTCAATATGACAAATCACTCGTATTTCAACCTCGGCGGATTCGACTCGGGTGCTGTTACCGATCAGCTTCTTCAGATAAGCGCGGACACCTATACCGAGGTAAATGACGTGCTTATTCCTACTGGCAACAATCCAAAGGTTGAGGGAACACCTTTTGATTTCAGAATTGCAAAGCCCATTGGCAAGGACATTGACGCTGACCACGCGCAGACCAAGATCGGCGAGGGCTACGACCATAACTTTAACTTTACCGAGTGGGACGGCGCCTTAAGGAAGCAGGCGGAGATGTACGATAAAAAGTCGGGACGAGTTATGAGCGTTATCACCGATCAGCCGGCGATCCAGCTTTACTCGGGCAACGGTATGGGCGACGACATTTGCTTCAAGAACGGAGTAAAGCAGGTAAGACGAGGCGCGATCTGCCTTGAAACGCAGCACGCTCCCGACAGCCCCAATCACGAGAGCTGGCCGACTACGAAGCTTCTCGCGGGCGAAAAGTACGATACGACAACGATTTACGCTTTTAGCGTCAGATAAGTAATGCAGGAATTTTTACATCACGCGCTTCACGCGCTGGCGCATACGCTTGAGCATACCTGGTATATGCTTTTTGTGCTCTTTTTGGTTTACCTCGTTATCGAGCTTATCGAGCATAAGGCAATGAACAAGGCGCGTGCGATATTATCAAACAAATACTACGGTATAGCGGCGGCATCAGCGCTCGGACTTTTTCCGCAGTGCGGATTTTCCGTCGCTGCCGCAAACCTATACGCAGAGAGGCTTATCAGCGCGGGTACGGTTGCGGCGGTATTCGTTGCAACGAGCGATGAGGCGCTTCCGATACTGCTTGCAAATCCTGCGGCGGCAAAGTGGTTTTTGCCCGTGCTTCTTATAAAGTTCGTATGGGCGATCATCGTCGGACTTATCGTTAACCTTATATTTAAGCTGACGAAGCTTGACAGCCACGAGCCAAAGCATACGCACCACCATTCTCACGGTGAGCACAGGCACGAGAGCGGTGAGCACCATCACTGCGAGCATTGCGACTCGGGCAAGGGAATTTTTGTGACTGCGCTCAAGCGTACTGTTTCGGTGTTCCTATATATTTTTGTAACGTCATTCGTGCTTCACCTCGTTATCGACCTTGTGGGCGAGGACACGCTTCGTGCTATGCTTATGACCGACAGTCTCGCACAGCCGTTTTTGGCGGCGCTTATCGGGCTTATCCCGAACTGTGCGGCGAGCATTGTAACCACGGAGCTTTTCGTTTCGGGTGCACTGGGCTTCGGCTCGCTTGTCGCGGCACTTTCGGCAGGTGCGGGCATCGGTATGCTCGTGCTTTTCAGGGTAAACCGCGACCATAAGAAAAATTTTGCACTGCTCGGTATTCTCTACGTTACGTCGGCACTGCTTGGCGTGATAATCGAGCTTATTGTGTAAAAAATACACTCAAGGACTAAATAATGTTTGAAAAATTAAAGATAACCGAAGAAAATTACGAAAAAATGGCGGAGGATCTCGCAAATCCCGAGATAATCTGCGACAGTGAAAAATATGCGAAGCTTATGCGCGAGCACAAGCGCCTCACTCCCATTATCGAAAAATACCGCGAATATAAGGACTGCACCGAGCAGCTTGCCGACACCGAGGAAATGCTCGCAGAGAAGCTTGACGCCGAAATGGAGGCAATGGCTCGCGAGGAGCTTTCCGCGCTTAAGGAAAAGCTTCCGCAGATCGAGCGTGAGCTTCAGGTGCTCCTTCTGCCGCGTGATCCTAACGACGACAAAAACGTCATCATCGAAATACGCGGCGGTGCGGGCGGCGATGAGGCGGCGCTCTTTGCGTACGTTCTGTACCGTATGTATACGATGTACGCGGCGACTGTTGGTTGGAAATGTGAGATACTCTCCTGCAACGAAACCGAGCTTGGCGGATTTAAGGAAGTCAGCTTTATGGTCGAGGGCGAGGGTGCGTACTCGCGCCTCAAGTTCGAGTCGGGCGTTCACCGAGTACAGCGCGTACCCGTGACGGAGTCGCAGGGAAGAATACAGACATCTACCGCGACGGTTGCGGTGCTTCCCGAGGCAGAGGACGTTGAAATTGAGATAAACCAATCCGATCTTGAGATCGAAACGATAAAATCGAGCGGCGCGGGCGGTCAGCACGTCAATAAGACCGAGTCGGCGATACGCCTTATCCACAAGCCCACGGGTATCGTTATCGAATGTCAGGACGAGCGCTCGCAGTTCAAAAACCGTGACAAGGCGATGAAGCTTCTGCGTACCCGCCTTTACGATATGAAGCAGGCGGAGCAGGATGCAAAAATAGCGTCCGAGCGTAAGAGTCAGGTCGGTACGGGAGATCGAAGCGAGCGTATCCGTACGTACAATTATCCGCAGAGCCGTATCACCGACCACCGCATCGGACTCACGCTCCATTCGCTTGAGGACTTTTTAAACGGTAATATTGACGAAATGCTGACGGCACTTGCCACCGCGGATACGGCGGCAAAGCTTGCCTCGGCAGAATAAGGGTTAAAATGGACACCAGAATAGCGTATCTCACCGCCGACAGTGCGGCTGACAATCAAATATTTGCGTGCGGCGGCAAGATACTTCGCGAGGGCGGACTCGTCGCGTTCCCAACGGAAACGGTCTACGGTCTTGGCGCGAACGCACTCGACTCTACCGCCGCGGCGAAAATATACGCGGCAAAGGGCAGGCCGTCCGACAATCCGCTGATAATCCACCTCGCACGCGTCGAGGACGCGGAGAAATATTGCTACACGAGCGCGCTTTTCTATAAGCTCGCGGCGGCGTTTATGCCGGGACCTCTTACGGTCGTGATGAAAAAGCGCGACTGCGTGCCGAGCACCGTTACGGGCGGGCTTGATACAGTCGCCGTGCGTGTTCCCGCAAACGAGTGGGCACGCCGCCTTATTGAGGCGGCAGGCGTACCCGTTGCCGCGCCGAGTGCGAATTTATCGGGTAAGCCAAGCCCGACACAACCCGAGCACGTTATAGAGGATATGAACGGCAGGTCGGATATGATTATCTGCGGCGGCTCGTGCGATATTGGCGTGGAGTCGACTATCGTTAAGATAGACGACGGCAAAATGACGCTTCTGCGCCCGGGTGGCGTAACGCTTGAAATGCTATCGCTTATCGGCGACGTAGAGCTCGACAAAGCTATCGTCGGCAAGCTCGCAGACGGCGAGCGGCCGCTTGCACCCGGGATGAAATACCGCCACTACGCACCAAACACGAGCGTGGTGCTCATTGACGGCACTACTTCGGCGATGCGCGAGTACATCGCATCTGCGGCGAAGGATAAAAACGTAGGCGCTCTGCTTTTTGACGACGAGCTTTTAAAATTCGCCGATACCGGCGCGACGCTCGTTTCGCTCGGTGAACACACCCCCGAGGCCGAGGCGCACAGCCTTTTTGCGAAGCTTCGCGAGGTCGACGCATACGGTTGCGACGTGTTCTTCGCAAGGCTTCCCGATAAAAAAGGAATCGGACTTGCGCTCTACAACCGTATGATAAAAGCGGCAGGACACAGTATAGTAACTCTTTAAAATAAATCACCTATGAAACGGAGAAGAAAATGGCACGTAAAACGAAAGACGTCGAGCGCACCACAAGCGGTATAACCGCAGAAATAACCGATCAGGCGATAACCGATACCATACGCACAAACTTTATGCCGTACGCGATGTACGTCATACGCGACCGGGCGATCCCCGAGATCGACGGTCTGAAGCCCTCTCACCGTAAGCTGCTTTATACGATGTATAAAATGGGACTTCTGACGGGCGGACGCACAAAGAGTGCTAATGTCGTCGGTCAAACTATGAAGCTTAACCCTCACGGTGACGCGGCGATATACGAAACTATGGTGCGTCTGACGAAGGGACACGAGGCGCTGCTTCACCCGTTCGTTGACTCCAAGGGCTCGTTCGGCAAGCAGTACAGCCGCGATATGGCGTACGCCGCATCGCGTTATACGGAGGTAAAGCTTGACCCATTCTGCGCCGAGCTTTTCCGCGGCATCGACAAGGACGCCGTCGATATGGTCGACAACTACGACGCGACGATGAAGGAGCCGGAGCTGCTTCCGACGACCTTCCCGAACGTGCTCGTAACGCCAAATCTCGGTATAGCTGTCGGTATGACGAGTAACATCTGCTCGTTTAACCTCTCCGAGGTGTGCGACGGTGCGATACAGCTTCTTCGCCGTCCCGAAACACCGGTTGACAAGATGCTCGATATCATAAAAGCCCCCGACTTTCCGGGCGGCGCGTACCTTATCTACGACCGCGACAAGATGCGTGACGTGATGCTGACGGGACGCGGCGCTGTCACGCTTCGCTCGCGTTACAGCTACGATAAAAAGGACAACTGCATCGACATCACGCAGATTCCGTACTCGACCTCGATCGAGCTTATAATGAACCGCATAACCGACCTCGTAAAAGAGGGCAAGCTTAAGGAGATCACCGATTTCCGCGATGAAATTGACCTGTCGGGCTTCAAGCTGACTATCGACCTTCGCCGCGGCGTGGACCCCGACAAGCTTATGACCAAGCTTTTTAAGCTGACCACGCTTGAGGACAACTTTAACTGTAACTTCAACGTGCTTATTGACGGCACACCGCGTCAGATAGGCGTTATCGAGATACTTAAGGAATGGATAAAGTTCCGTATGACCTGCGTGCGCCGTGAGCTTTCCTTTGATCTCAAAAAGAAGAAGGACAAGCTGCATCTCCTGCTCGGTCTCGGTAAGATCCTGGTTGACATCGACAAGGCGATCAAGATAGTACGCGAAACCGAAAAGGATGCTGACGTTGTTCCTAACCTTATGGTTGGATTTGATATCGACGAGATACAGGCAGAGTATATTGCGGAGATAAAGTTGCGTTACTTAAACCGCGAGTACATTATCAACCGCATCAAGGAGATAGAAACCCTGCAAGCAGATATTGCCGAGCTTGAGGCGAAGATCGGCGACGATTTGAAGGTTCGCGAGCATATCGCAAACGAGCTTCGTGAAATCAAGAAAAAGTACGGCATGCCGAGAAAAACTCAGCTTATCTATCCCGATGAGATCGAGGTTTACGAGCCCGAGAGCGAGGTCGAAAACTACAGCGTACGTGTATATCTCACGCGTGACGGCTACTTCAAGAAGATCACTCCGCAGTCGCTTCGCGGAAGCGACGAGCAAAAGCTCAAGGACGGCGATATTATCGTTTACGAGCAGGACACCGAGAATATTGCGGAGCTTCTGTTCTTCTCCGACAAGGCGCAGTGCTACAAGGCGAAGGTTGACGACTTCGACAACGTAAAGGCGTCACAGCTTGGCGATTATATCCCGGCAAAACTCGGCTTCGACGAGGGCGAAAAGGTTGCGGCTATGGCGGTCGTTACCGAGTATAAGGACGAATACGAGATGCTGTTTGTGTTTGAAAACGGCAAGGGCGTACGCGTGCCCCTGTCCGCATACCAGACAAAAACCAACCGCAAAAAGCTTACTTCCGCATACTGCGAGAGCGTACCGCTTGCGGGCGCTGTATTCCTTACCGCGCCCACTGAAGTCCTTATTGCAAATAATGCACACCGCGCTATTGCGATAAAGACTACTCTCGTTCCGCAAAAGACAACTCGAAGCTCCGTTGGCGTACAGCTTATGCAGATGAAACGCGGACAGAAGGTCGTATCCGTCACCACCAATTACGCAGACAAGATAGCAAATCCGTCGAAATACAACAAGATAAAGATACCTGCGGCGTCCGTGCTTCTTGAGGAGTTTGACATCGACAAGATGCAGATACGTTTCGGCGATGAAGACTAATATGCACGATATTGAATTAAAACTTTGGAAAGAGGGAAATATCCCTTACGTAACCGAAAACGCAGACTTTCCAAACACGATGCGCGGCTATCTTGCCGACACCGATAAGCCCGTGCCGACCGTAGTCGTGCTTCCGGGCGGCGGATATTGGTGCAGGGCACCTCACGAGGGCGATCCGATTGCAGAATATTTCCGCGAAAAGGGCTTTAACGCGTTCGTTGTTGATTACCGCGTCAAGCCAAATAAATATCCGGCGGCGCTTTCTGACGCGCAGCGAGCTATAAAGATAATTCGCAAGAATGCAAAAGAGTGGAAGGTAGATACAAACCGCATAGTTGTTATCGGATTTTCCGCCGGCGGACACCTTGCGGCGTCGTGCGGCGTGCTTGAGGACGTCACGATAGAGCGCGAGGGTGCCGATGAGATCGACCGTGAGAGCGCAAAGCCGAACGGAATGGTATTGTGCTATCCAGTCATTCATATGTTCGAGGACTACGGTCACCCGGGCTCACCCAAAAATCTTTGCGGCGATGACGTGAGCGATGAGATGCGTGCGTATCTGTCGCTTGAAAAGCGAGTCAGCCCCGACACACCGGCTGCGTTTATTTGGCACACGTCGGACGACTCGTGCGTTAACGTCAAAAACTCGCTTGTATTCGGCGAGCGGCTTCGTGACAAC
>JAZSJI010000115.1:0-9060 GCA_045534235.1 Candidatus Flemingiibacterium sp.
GCGGAAACGTGAATAACGCAGGGGAGAAGCTCACCGGCGATCTTGTACATATTCGGGATCATCAGAAGAAGACCCTGAGATGCGGTGTAGGTTGTGGTGAGAGCACCTGCTGCGAGCGAACCGTGAACGGTACCTGCTGCACCTGCCTCGGACTGCATCTCGATTACCTTTACGGTATCGCCCATAATGTTCTTCAGGCCGGTAGCGGACCAGGTGTCGGTTACGTCAGCCATAACAGAAGAAGGAGTTATCGGGTAGATGCCGGCAACTTCGGTAAACGCATACGACGCATGAGCGGCGGCTGTGTTACCATCCATGGAAATTTTCTTTCTTGCCATGTTGGAATTCCTCCTAAAAAATAATTTTTGTCATATTTTCGCGTTACGTTGCGAGCTTGTCCATGCATTTGGGCGCACAGACAAAAGGGCGCAGTAACGCCACGATAATATTATACATCTTTTTTTGCTGATTGTAAAGGTGTAATTTGATAAAAGTTGTGAACAATTTTGGAATGTTTTTATATATTTATATATATTATAGGGAAAAAAGCGAGCTTATTCTTCGCTTCCAAGCTCTGCCTGCATTTTTTCACGTATGCTTTTCACCTTGTCGGTAGTAATCTTGCCCTTCGTCTTTTCAAAGTAAGCGACGGAGTTGCGTGCGAGCAGTAAAAACTGGTTGTTGAGCGAGCGTCCCTCGCTTTCTGCGACGTAATAGAGCTTTTCAAGTAAGTCGTCTGCGATACGCACGGTGACGGTCTTTTGGTTTTTCATAGCTTTGTCCTTTCTTTAGTGATAAAATTGCTTACAAAAATATTATCGTATAAAAAATCAAATTACGTATTGATTTTTTATGAAAGATGTGTTAAAATAGAAGCAGAACAAAAGTTCGGCATGCAGAAAGGATACTTAAAATGTTATCTATCGTATATTCCGCAGGACTTCTTGGCATCGACGGATTTCTCGTTACGGTCGAGTGCAATTCGCAAGATAAAATGCCGCAGTTCGAGATAATCGGTCTTCCCGGAATGGCTATCCGTGAGTCGAAGGAACGCATAATTGCTGCTATCGAAAACAACGGCTTCGCTTTTCCGGAAACGTGTCTGACGGTCAATCTCGCGCCTGCCGATAAGAAAAAGGAAGGCTCGACGTACGACCTTGCAATGACTGTTGGCATTATGCAGTCGAATCACATTCTCCCGATGTCGCTTGATCTGTCAGGCTCGTGCTTTATAGGGGAGCTTTCGATGACGGGTGCTGTACGCGAGGCAAACGGCGTGCTCTGTATGGCAATCGCCGCAAAAGAGGCGGGAATACGCGACGTATACGTGCCGATTGGTAACGCGAAGGAGGCGTCTGTCGTCGACGGTATAAACGTCTACGGCGTGAAGGATCTTATGGCGCTTTACAAGCACCTTCGCGGTGAGGCACTTATCGAGCCGACTCGCTTTGACAATACCGTTTTTGCTCCGGGAAAAGCCGATACGTTCTGCGATTTTTCGGACGTTAAGGGGCAGGAAAAGGTCAAGCGTGCGCTTGAAATTGCCGCCGCGGGCGGTCATAACGTGCTTATGATAGGCCCGCCCGGTACAGGTAAATCTATGCTTGCTAAGCGCCTTCCAACGATACTTCCCGAGCTGACCTTCGACGAGGCGCTCGAAACCTCGAAGATACATTCGATAGTCGGCAAACTCAAGGAAGGCGTGTCTATCGTGAGCAGACGTCCGTTCCGCTCGCCGCATCATACTATGTCCGCGCCGAGCCTTGTTGGTGGCGGTGCGAATCCGCAGCCCGGAGAAATATCGCTTGCACACAACGGTGTTTTGTTCCTTGACGAGCTTCCTGAATTCAACAAAATGGTTACGGAATCGCTCCGCCAGCCGCTTGAGGACGGCAAAGTGACGATAACCCGTACGAGCGGCAGAGTGACGTATCCGTGCTCGTTTATGCTCGTTGCGGCGATGAATCCGTGCAAATGCGGATATTTCGGTCACCCGACGCACAAGTGCACCTGCAAGCAGGAGGAGATCAAAAAATACCTCTCAAAAATAAGCGGACCGCTTCTTGATAGAATGGATATTCAGGTTGAGGTGTCGTCGCTTTCGTACGACGAGCTTTCGATGCCGAAATCAAGCGAAACGTCAGCCGACGTGCGCGAGCGTGTTAACAAGGCGCGCGAATTTGCGAGAAAGCGCTGTGAGGACGCGGTTTTGCACGATCCGAAGCTGCCGAAGATCAGCAAGAACGCGGATATGTCCACAAAGCATCTCGCGAAATTCTGCAAGCTCGACGACGAAGCGTCTGCTGTGCTTCGTGTGGCATATGATAAAATGGGATTGTCTGCGCGCGGATACGACCGACTTCTTCGAGTTGCGCGCACGATTGCGGACCTCGCCGGAAGCGAGGATATCAAGAAGCATCACATCGCCGAGGCGATACAGCTTCGAACGCTCGACCGTAAATATTTTGGCAATTAAAAGTTTTCCACAATTCACAACAAGACGTGTGGAAAACTCCGAGGCGACTGCGGAAACCCACTCGATGTGTTGAAAAGTGTGTGGAAAACAAGGTAAAACTCGCAGAAAACCGCCTATATACGACAAAAAATTATCCACATTTTCCACAGCTTACACTGTGGAAAATGTGGATTTGTTTATTCTTGAGTGTGGATTATCTTACCTGACCGTCGCCCGTTATGAGATATTTTCCCGTTGTTAATGCGTCGAGTCCCATCGGGCCGCGAGCGTGGAGCTTCTGCGTGGAGATACCAAGCTCTGCGCCAAAGCCGAACTCGCCGCCGTCCGTGAATCGCGTGGACGCATTGACGTACACCGCCGCCGCGTCGACCTCGGCGCGAAAACGTGCAGCATTTGCCATATCGCGAGTTATGATCGCCTCGCTGTGTCCGGTGTTGTAGCGGTTTATGTGTGCGATAGCCTCATCTATGCCGGACACGATCTTGACAGCGAGGATATAATCGTCGTACTCTGTTTCCCAGTCGGCTTCGCTCGCCGCGCTGCAACCGAGGATTTTGCAGGTTTTTTCACAGCCGCGTATTTCGAGCCCCCCCTCAAGAGCCGCGACGAATTTCGGCAGAAACTCTGCCGCTTCGTCCTCGTGAACGAGCATAGTTTCGATAGCGTTGCATACGGACGGACGCGACATCTTCGCGTTTATCGCGACCTTCACGCCGATATAGTGGTCGGCGGACTTGTCGATGTAAATGTGGCAGTTGCCCGCACCCGTTTCGATGACGGGAACGGTTGCGTTGTCAACGACACTGCGGATAAGTCCCGCACCGCCGCGCGGAACCAAAAGATCGACAAGTCCGCGCATTTTCATAAGCGCAGTCGAGCTTTCTCGGGTGGTGTCCTCGATAAGCGCAAGCGCGTTTTCGGGAAGCCCGTTATCTGCGAGCGCACGCCTCATAAGCGACGCGAGTACGCGGTTGGTTTCGATAGCTTCCTTTCCGCCGCGAAGCACGCACGCGTTACCCGTTTTGATGCACAGCGCCGCCGCGTCAACGGTAACGTTTGGACGCGCTTCGTAGATTATCGCGACCACTCCGAGCGGTACGCGGATATGCTCGATAACGAGCCCGTTCGGACGCGTGGTGCGCGTGCCCGAGCCGATCGGATCGTCGAGCATAATAAGTTGCGCCAGACTGTCTGCGATACCTTCGATGCGCTTTTTGTCGAGCTTCAGACGGTCGAGCATAGGCGTGGGAACACCGTTGTCAGCGGCGTTTGCGAGGTCGCGTCCGTTTGCCTCGATGATTGTGTCACATTCTATAGCGAGAAGCTCGGCGATGCGAGCAAGGACTGCGTTCTTTACTTTTGTAGATGCACCTGCGAGCGCGTTTTTTGCTTTGGCTGCTGCGGCACAAAGATCTTTTACGTAATCGTATGTCTGCATAATATCGGTCCTTTTTAAGTTATATTCTTACAAGCGTTGAAAGCGCCGCCTCAAGCGAAGCGAGCAAGCGATCGGCCTCTTCTTTGGTGTTCTGCGCGCCAAGGCTTACGCGGATCGTACAGTCGGCCTCTTTTTCGGTGAGTCCGTACGCGAGCAGTACGTGACTCTTGTGCCCCGTATTCGACGAGCACGCCGAGCCGCTCGATACGAAGATATTATCACGCGAGAGCGCGTGGAGCATTGTTTCGCTTTTGATATTCGGGAGAGTTATACTGATAACGTGCGGTGCGGCATTTTTCGGGAGATTTAATTTGATTCCTGCAAAACGCGTGCTGTCAGATAGGCTCGAAATGATATAATCACGAAGCTCCTTCTTTTTTGCGACGTCTTCGATACGAGCGGTCATTGCTGCCGTTACTGCCGCACCGAAGCCGATGATGCCGAGAAGATTTTCCGTTCCGGAGCGAAGCCCCGATTCCTGACCGCCGCCGTGGATTATCGGCACGAGCTGACGCTTTTTTAAGACGTCCGCCGTAACGTACAGTGCGCCGACGCCCTTCGGACCGCCGATCTTATGCGACGACAGCGTTATCATATCCGCGCCGAGCGATTTTTCGGTGAACGGCACATTCATATAGGCCTGCACGCAGTCGGTGTGAACGATAGCGTCGGGATTAGCTGCCTTTACAAGCAGAGAAGCGCGTTTTATATCATATAGCGCGCCGGTTTCGTTGTTGACGAGCATAAAGCTTGCGAGGACGGTGCTTTTGTCAGCCTCGCGCTCAATTGCACCGTAGTCAAGCTCGCCGCCGACGGTGGGGATACGCACGACCGTAAGTCCGCGACGCTCAAGCTCGGCTGCCGTTTCGATCACGGCAGGATGCTCGCTGTCGGAGATAAGCACCTTTTTGCCTGCGCCGAAGCCCTTTGCACTAACGGCACCGAGAAGCGCCAAATTGTCTGCCTCCGTACCGCTCGCGGTGAAAATAAGCTGTTTTTCCGTAAGCTTCGTAATAGGGCGAACGCCAAGCGAGGTCAAAACCGCGCGCCTTGCGTCGGACACGAGCTTTTCTGCCTCAACTCCAAGCGTGTGAAGCGATGACGGGTTGCCGTATATGTCCATAGCGGCGCACATCGCGTCCTTTGCCGTTGCAGAAAGCGGAGTTGTCGCGGCGTTGTCAAAATAAATATGAGCGTCCATAATCAGGTGAAATCAAAGTAGCCGAGGATAGCCCAGACGTCCTCGAAATGTGAGTCGTATTTATCTGCAGATGCGGTATACGTGAAAATGTATACCTGCGCGTTTCTGATAGCAACGACCTGCATTATCTTGTACTGTACGTCGGTCATAGTACCCGTATACGTGTAGACAGTGGCTTCAACGCCGTCAAGAGTTGTTTTGTCGGGCTCGCCGACGTACTCAAAATCGGTGAAGAGCGTCTTGAGGCTCGGCTCGTACTTTTCCCAATAGCCCTCAACGGTTGGCGTATCGTTGGCTGTCAGGTCAAAAGCTATCATAGATATATTTGAGGGATCGACGTTGCTGTAATAAGCCGCCGTCACGCCCGTCGAGATGTCGCTTATCCACTCGTCGGGGACGTAGAGATTGTAGGAAACGCCGTCGTTCGAGATTTCCTTGAAGCCCATAGGAGCTTCGCCCTCCTGCCTGCCGCAGGCGCAGAAGACGGTGGTCGCCGCTAAAATAACGGCGAGAAGTGCGGATATTTTGCGTATATTTTTCATAATTAGTACCTCACACATTAATTTTACTATAATTATACCGCACGCTTTTTGCTTTTTCAAGGTTAAATTGTAAACACTGCTTAAAAAACGCGGTAACTTAAGAAAACGCGGCGAACATCATTCGACAATTTTCTTGACAATTCGACCGAGTAATGCTATAATGTACTTGTGAATATCCGCAAGGAAGCTTGTTTTGAAAGAGAGGACTTTATAATGTATTGCACTAATTGCGGTAAGGAATGTAATAATGACGAAAAATTCTGCACCGACTGCGGAACACCCATAAATGCTGTACAGGCGCAGACTGCGGCTTCGGTACCGGCAGTAGAGGCAACCGAGAGCGTGCCGGCAGACTCGAAAAAAGAAAAAAAGAAGTTCAACGTTTTTGCGATCGTAGGCTTTGTACTGTCGCTTGTGAGCTTTCTTGGCGGTCCGGGCACGGTAGTTTTGGGGCCGCTCGCAGGACTTATTTTCTCTATCGTGGCGCTGGTTCAGATAAAGAAGAATTCTCAAAAGGGAAAAGGGCTCGCGGTAGCGGGCGTTATACTCGGTGCGATCTCGACGGCGGTTACGCTGGTGGTTACGATCTTTACCACGCTGTTCTCGTACGCGTTTCCTGAATTTTTGAGAATGATAATTAACTACGTTGCGCCCGAGCTGCTCTCGATGGTCGGCGACCAGATAGAAACGGGTGTATCGGATATAATCCGCGATCTGATAGGCGATTTTAACCTTTCCGAGTATTTGAAGGAGCTGTTCGCGTCTATCTTCTGATGCCGTTACTAATTAAAATAAGAAAACGCTCCGGGGCTTTTCTCGGGGCGTTTGTTTTTTAAATAGTGCGACCTTGCCTGTAAGCCGGGTTCTGTCGAGGACGGTCATCTATCTTCGCTTGACGTTACCGCCAAGCTTCACGGCAGAGCCGTGTGCCACCTATGAGATCTGTCGGGCAAACAGCCGCGCTGTGCGCGGATCTCAACGGTGTTGCTTCGGATAGGGTTTACAGCGGACCTATGTTACCATAGGAACTCGTGAGCTCTTACCTCGCGTTTCCACCCTTACCGTCAAAGGACGGCGGTCTATTTCTGTTGCACTTTCCCGGAGGTCACCCTCGGCGGACGTTATCCGTTATCCTGCCCTGTGAAGCCCGGACTTTCCTCACGGTAATAGCTTTCGGCACCATACCGCGCGATCGTCCGACAAAGTCGCGCCAATATTATACCACGCGGCGGTGCTTTTGTCAAGTGTGCGGGCGCGGTGAAAATATTTACACTTATCCTATTGAAGTTGGCGCTTCGGTGTGGTACAATATAATGTATTGTATTCTTTCTTGGCGAGGTGAGAGGTGTATGACTGATATAAAGATACCCGAAAACGTGCTGTCCGTCATCGCTGCTCTCTCGCAAAACGGATACGAGGCGTACGTTGTCGGCGGATGTGTTCGCGACGCGCTGCTCGGACGCGAGCCAAACGACTGGGACGTTACCACGTCGGCGAGGCCCGAGGCGATACTGGAGATATTCTCCGAGCGAGAGGGCTTTCACGCAATACCTACGGGTATCGCTCACGGCACAGTTACCGTCGTAGCGCGCGGTGAGCCCATAGAGGTGACGACCTACCGTATCGACGGCGAATATTCTGACAGCCGGCACCCCGACAGCGTGGATTTTACAGATGACATTACAGCGGATCTCGCAAGACGCGATTTTACAGTGAACGCAATGGCATATTCGCCGGAGCGTGGACTTGTCGACGAGTACGGCGGTGTGCGTGATCTTGAGTTGAAAGTCATTCGTTGCGTTGGCGATGCGCGCGAGCGCTTTTCGGAGGACGCACTGCGCATTATGCGCGCGCTTCGGTTTTCTGCACAGCTTGGATTTGATATCGAAAAAGACACCGCCGATGCGGCACGCGAGCTTGTGGGCTTGCTTGATAACATCGCGAAGGAGCGCATAACCGCGGAGCTGTCAAAGCTTCTTTTGGGACGCGACGCGGCGAGGGTGCTACGCACTTACGCAGACATTCTGCTGCATATATTGCCGATGCTTGATAAAGCTTCGATTTTGTCAGCAAGCGAGCGCGTTTCGCACGTTTCTGACGCTTCCCTTCCGCTTATGCTTGCAATGCTTTTTGCGGATGCGTCGAACGCCGCCGGCGAGTTTTTTATGCAGCTTCGCTTTACTAACAGGAACGCGAGGGAAACGTTTAGTATACTCAAACACAAAAATTCGCCGATATGCGACAAAATTGCAGTAAAGCATCTTTGCCGTGACGTCGGAACGGACATCGCGCGCGATGTGATAGAGTTAAAACACGCTATGGGCGAGGACACCGTGGCGGCGAGCGGATATCTTCGCGAAATCACGGAGCGCGGCGAGTGCTATTCTATCGCACAGCTCAATATTGACGGGCGCGAGCTTCTCGCTCTCGGATATGAACCTATAGCGCTCGGGAAAACGCTTGATGCGCTGCTCGAGGCGGTTATTTCGGGAAAGCTGAAAAACAACAAAAACGATCTTAGAAACGCGGCTTGCCGCATCTTGAAAGGATAAACAACAATGAAGGAAGTTCTTCTCTGTAAATACGGCGAGCTTATTTTGAAGGGCGCCAACAAATCTTATTTTGAAAATCTGCTTTTAAAGGAGCTTCGTACACGCGTAAAGCGCGCGGGCGAGTTTGATATAAGCTCCGCGCAAAGCACGATCTATATCGAACCGAAGGATGATTTTGCTGACATCGAGCTTGCACTTGAATACGCAAAAAAAGTGTTTGGTATCGTGTCTATCGACCGCGCGGTTGTGGTTGAAAAGAATCTTGAGGCGATAAAGGCGGCGGCGAAGGAATATTTGCCGCAGTTCCTCGTCGGCGCGAGAACCTTCAAGGCCGATGCAAGGCGCTCGGATAAGACGTTTCCGCTTAAATCTCCCGAGCTTATGCGCGAGGTTGGCGGAGCGGTGCTCGAGGCTTGCCCAAGACTTCGTGTTGACGTGCACAACCCCGACGTTACCGTTCGCGTTGAGATACGCGAGCGCGGTGCGTACGTTCACGCAGGCGGCGTAAAGGGTGCGGGCGGTATGCCGCTCGGCTCAAGCGGAAAGGGACTTTTGCTCCTTTCGGGCGGTATCGACAGCCCCGTTGCGGGATATATGATAGCAAAGCGCGGAGTAACGCTTGAGGCGCTCCATTTCGAGAGCTTCCCGTACACGTCCGAGCGCGCCAAGGAGAAGGTGCTCGAGCTTGCGCGGCTTCTGTGCGAGTACACTACGCAGATAAAGGTGCACGTTATATCGCTCACGCATATTCAAGAGGAGCTTCGCCGCGCCTACGATGAGGATTACTTCACGCTCTTACTTCGCCGGTATATGATGACGCTTGCCGAGCGCGATGCAAGACGCAACCACTG
>JAZSJI010000094.1:0-2074 GCA_045534235.1 Candidatus Flemingiibacterium sp.
TTACAAACTTTGCAAGTCCCGACATTGTGTTTAGGTTGAAGGCATCCTGAATGAGCAATCGGTCGCCGATGCCCATTTTTCTGTTGAGAAGAAGCATCAGTCCCGACATAATTGTGATGATTCCAAGACCGCCGATCTGTATCAGGAGCAATATAACGACCTGTCCGAACACGCTCCAAGTGGATACCGTGGGGAGAGTAACGAGCCCTGTCACGCAGGTTGATGTGGTTGCCGTAAAGAGCGCGTCAAGATACGGCACGGCTTCTCCGCTTGCAGAGCTTATCGGTAATGCCAAAAGTCCGCTTCCCGCGAGTATGGTCACAAGAAAGCTGAGCAATATGATCTGCGTGGTCGAAAGCGTAAATTTCTTTTTCCTAACCATAAGTTTTTCCTCTAAAAAGCATAAAAGAACCAACGTCCTCTGCAGTCAGCTGGTTCCTTTTATATTTATTCGTTTCTGTAATTATATCATATTTTGCCGTTTATGTCAACTATTATCTGTTCTTTTCTTCCTCCGACGCAAAATTTGAGTGGCGACCGTTTGCAGTCGCCACTCTGTTGTTTATTCAAATTCTATCGTGCCGATCGGCTTCGGCGTAATATCCATAAATACTCTGTTGATGCCCTCGACCTCGTGTGTGATACGGTCGCAGATCGCATGGAGCAAGGGATACGGAATTTCCTCTATGGTAGCCGTCATAGCGTCCGTAGTATTGACCGCGCGGATAATTGCTGTCCAGCCCTCATAGCGCTTTCCGTTCTTGACACCGACGCTCTTGAACTCGGGTACGGCAATGAAATACTGCCACACCTTGCCTGCAAGACCGTTCTTATCAAACTCATCACGAAGGATCGCATCTGCCTCACGTAGGGCGTGGAGTCTGTCACGGGTGATGGCACCGAGGCAGCGAACACCAAGACCGGGGCCGGGGAACGGCTGACGGTATACCATATCGTGAGGAAGTCCAAGGGCTTCACCGACCACGCGAACCTCGTCCTTGAAGAGCAATTTTACAGGCTCTACAAGCTCAAACTGCATATCCTCGGGAAGACCGCCCACGTTGTGATGTGCTTTGACACCGTCGCTCTCCAGAATGTCGGGATAGATGGTGCCCTGTGCGAGAAACCTAATACCCTCAAGCTTGGAGGCTTCCTCATCAAACACCTTGATAAATTCACCGCCTATGATCTTACGCTTCTTCTCCGGCTCGCTGACGCCTGCGAGAAGATCTAGAAAACGGTCGGTAGCATCTACGTAAACGAGGTTTGCATTCAGCTCCTTGCCGAACACCTCGATGACCTGCTCGCTCTCACCCTTGCGCATAAGTCCGTGGTTGACGTGAACGCAGGTGAGTTGCTTTCTGATTGCTTTAATGAGAAGTGCGGCAACGACCGACGAATCAACGCCGCCCGAAAGTGCAAGCAGCACCTTCTTGTCACCGACCTGTGCGCGGATTTCCTTGATCTGTTCTTCTATAAACGCATCCGCAAGCGCTTTCGTTGTAATACGCTCCATAGTTTCGGGGCGAACGTTACCTGTCATATTTTTTCCTCCGTGTTATTCCTTACCTGTCCAGCAATAGGTGCAGATCTTTTCCTTATCGATTCCGATGGATTCAAGCAGTCCTTCAAGGGACTGATAACCCAAGGAATCAAAGCCGAATTCTTCGCAAATGCGTCTAAGGAGGCATTTGCCTCTCTCGGTCCCCGCATCTGCGTATTCCTCGATGTGCTTATCTCCCTCGTCTCCCTCAAGCTTGTCGATCACTTTACGGGCGAGAAGCTCCTTATCGGAGTTGCTGCGGGAGAAGCTAAGGTATTTACAGCCGTACATAATGGGCGGACATGCCGAACGCATATGTACCTCCTTTGCCCCCGCATTGTACAGAAAGTCCACGGTTTCGCGAAGCTGAGTGCCACGCACAATGGAATCGTCCACAAACAAAAGCCGCTTGTCCTCGATCAGTTCGGGGACGGGGATCTGTTTCATTTTTGCTACTTGGTTTCTCACACTCTGATTAGACGGCATAAAGGAGCGGGGCCAGGTGGGGGTGTAAAGTCGGATCGTAGCCAT
>JAZSJI010000197.1:0-6182 GCA_045534235.1 Candidatus Flemingiibacterium sp.
GGCGCAGACTTCAAGTTCACCGGGGCTTGGGGTATCGTCCTTCAGACCGAGCACGAGAGATACCTCACCGAGCAGGTATTCAAGTGCCCCGTATTCGTAACCGACTACCCGAAGGAGATAAAGGCGTTCTATATGCGCCTCAACGACGACGGCAAGACCGTCGCCGCTATGGACCTTCTCGTTCCCGGCGTCGGCGAGATAATCGGCGGCTCCCAGCGTGAGGAGCGCATCGACGTACTCACCGCGCGTATGGCTGAATGCGGACTCAACGAGGAGGACTATTGGTGGTATCTCAATCTCCGTCGCTATGGCGGTACCAAGCACGCGGGCTACGGCCTCGGCTTTGAGCGTATCATTATGTACCTCACGGGCGTTTCCAACATCCGCGACGTCCTTCCCTACCCGAGAACAGTCGGCAACGCAGAGTATTAAGGAAGTATTCGTATTATGAACAAGATATTCGTTCCTGAGGGCTACCGTCCTCCGCTTGACGCGTACAACACGCAAAAGGCGATAGCCTATATCAAAGAGATATTTCAGGAGGAGTTTGCCTCGGCGCTTAACTTAAAGCGAGTATCCGCTCCGCTTTTTGTAACCGAGGAGTCGGGACTTAACGATAACTTAAACGGTTACGAGCGTCCCGTATCCTTCGACATTCCCGCGATAGGCGCGGACGCGCAGGTAGTACACTCGCTTGCAAAGTGGAAAAGACTCGTCCTCAAGAGATACAACTTCTCCGTCGGAAACGGTCTTTACACCGATATGAACGCGATAAGACGCGACGAATCGCTCGACAACCTTCATTCTATATACGTTGACCAATGGGACTGGGAGAAGATAATCACGAGAGAAACGAGAAACCTCGATTATCTTAAGCTTATTGTAGAGGCGATAGTCGGCGCTATCTGCGACACGAACGACAAGCTTCACGTGCGCTTTCCGCAGCTGCTCACCGAGCTTTCGCGCGACGTATCCTTTATCACCACGCAGGAGCTTGAGGATATGTATCCCGATATGACCGGCTCCGAGCGTGAAAACGCGTACGTGAGGGAGCACAAGACGGCGTTTATTATGCAGATAGGCGGAAAGCTTCGCTCGGGCAAGCCGCACGACGGCAGAGCGCCCGACTACGACGATTGGCAGCTTAACGGCGACCTCTTTTTCTGGAACGACGTACTCGGACGCGCCGTTGAAATATCCTCGATGGGTATTCGCATTGACGCAGAGTCGCTTGATCGTCAGTTAACGCTGTCGGGCTGTGACAACCGACGTAAGCTTCCCTTCCATACGATGCTTCTTAACGACGAGCTTCCGCTCACTATCGGCGGCGGTATCGGTCAGTCAAGACTTTGTATGCTTATGCTCGGCTGTGCACACATCGGCGAGGTGCAGTCAAGCATCTGGGATGAGCAGACGGTTCGCGTCTGCGAGGAAAACGGTATACCACTACTTTAATTTAACCAAAAGCAAGGAACGTCCCCCGTTCCTTGTTTTCTTTTTACCCAATCGCCCCCAAAAGCGTGAACGGCGGTGATAGTTTATTTATATTTGAAAATATCCGTCCGATTTGATATAATGATAATATAGCGATTTTGTGCAGAGAGGAGAGCAAAATGACCATACAACAATGCCGATACGTTCTTGAAATTGCCAAGACGGGCTCGTTCAGCGAGGCGGCAAAGCAGCTTTTTGTGGCACAGTCCTCATTATCTATAAGCATTAAAATGCTCGAGCAGGAGCTTGGTATCAAAATATTCGAGCGCTCGCCGAGCGGAGTTTACCTCACCGAGGACGGCTCGGAGTTCGTCAGATACGCAACGCAGATAGTCGACGGCGAGGATTTCGTTTTAAACAGATACAAAAACGAAACCGTTTCAAATAAGCTTCGTATCGCAACACAGCACTACGACTTCATCGCCGACATTTTCGGCAACTTCTTAAAGGAAGTCGACGCGGAATGCTACAAATTTTCCATAAAGGAAATTGAGACCTATAACGTCATACAAGAGGTTGAAACGGGCAGCAGTGACATCGGTATCATCGCCATAAAGGATGGCGATTTCGACGTTATGAAGCGCTACCTCGGCAAAAAAGGCGTGTCCTTTTCCAAGCTTTTGAAGGCGTCGCCGCACGTGTTTGTCAGACGCGAGCACCCGCTCTGTGCACGAGCGTCACTCGAGTACCGCGAGCTGCAAAGCTACCCGTACGTGTCCTACGAGCAGGGCGAGCATAACAGCTCCTACTTTACAGAGGAGATGCTCGACTGTCTTGGAGTGAACAAGCATATCGAAATAAGCGACCGCGCAACACTTATGAATCTACTCCTTATAACCGATTCCTACACCATAGGAACGGGTATAATGCCCTCTACGCTCAACGATGGCGATATAGTAAGCATACCGCTTGAGTGCGAGGAATTCTACATTATAGGATATATCCTCAACGATAGCCGAAAGCTTTCCGAGATGACCACAAGATTTATACAGAAGCTCGAGGGCTCTATTAAAGATATAACTACTGAAAGGGAGAAACGTATATGAAGGCACTCGTTAAGAAATACCCCGAAAAGGGACTTTGGTTCGAGGACGTCCCCGAGCCTGCGGCAGGTCCGAACGACGTTAAAATCAAGATACGCAAAACAGCTATCTGCGGAACTGACCTTCACATCTACAACTGGGATGAGTGGTCGCAGAAGACTATCGAAACGCCGAGAGTTATCGGTCACGAATACGTCGGCGAGATCGTCGAGGTCGGCGCTAACGTAACGGGCTGGCGCGTCGGCGAGATAGTGTCGGGCGAGGGACACATCGTTTGCGGAAAGTGCAGAAACTGCCTTGCAGGTAACGGACATCTGTGTAAGGAAACCGTCGGCGTGGGTGTCAACCGCGACGGCGCGTTCGCAGAGTACCTCGTTATACCGCAGGAAAACGTACGCCGCTGTGAAAAGGGCATCGACGAGGAGCTTTACTCTATCTTCGATCCCTTCGGAAACGCGGTACATACCGCCCTTTCCTTCAACGTAGTCGGCGAGGACGTTCTTATCACGGGCGCAGGTCCTATCGGTATTATGGCAGGCGCTGTCTGCAAGTTTGCAGGCGCGAGAAACGTCGTTATCACCGATATAAACGACGACAGACTTGAGCTTGCAAGAGCGCTCGGACTTGAGCTCACCGTAAACACCGCGAAGGAAAGCCTTAAGCCTTTAATGGATAAGATACTCATAAAGGAAGGCTTCGACATCGGTCTTGAAATGTCGGGCAGCGAGGTTGCCCTTAACTATATGATAGACAATATGGTGCACGGCGGTAAGATCGCCCTGCTCGGAATTTTGAAGAGTGACGCGAGGATCGACTGGTCGAAGGTCATATTCAACGGCCTCACCATCAAGGGCATCTACGGCAGAAGGATGCACGAAACGTGGTACAAGATGTCGGCGATGCTTCAGGGCGGACTTGACATTTCGAGCATCATCACGCACAGAATGGACATTCGCGACTACGAAGCAGGCTTTGAGGCAATGAACAGCGGCAAATCGGGCAAGGTAATACTCGATTGGTCGAAGCTTCACGATTGAAAGGAGTTACAACGATGAGAAAAGATGCGCTTAAATATTTCACCGAGATCTGCGAGGAGATCGAGAGAGACGGTCTTAAGAAAAACGAAAAGGTGATGACCACACCGCAGGGCGCACGCGTCGGACTTAACGATGGCAAAGAGGTCATCAATATGTGCGCCAACAACTATCTCGGTCTTGCAAACAACCCCGAGGTCATCGCGGCGGCAAAGGAAAGCTACGATAGTTACGGCTACGGTCTTTCGTCCGTAAGATTTATCTGCGGCACGCAGGAGCTTCACAAGAAGCTTGAGTCAAGGCTCAGCAAATTTCTCGGCACGGACGACACCATTCTCTATTCGTCCTGCTTTGACGCAAACGGCGGACTTTTTGAAACGCTCCTGACTGACAAGGACGCGGTCATCAGCGACGAACTCAACCACGCAAGCATCATCGACGGTATCCGTCTTTGCAAGGCGGCAAGATACCGCTACAAGAATAACGATATGGCAGACCTTCGCGCAAAGCTCGAGGAAGCAAAGGGGGCAAGAATTAAGCTCATCGCGACCGACGGCGTCTTTTCTATGGACGGCATCGTTGCCGACCTTAAAAGCATCTGCGACCTCGCGGACGAGTACGGTGCGCTCGTAATGGTCGACGACAGCCACGCATCGGGCTTTATGGGTGCGCACGGCAGAGGAACTGCCGAGCACTGCGGCGTTATGGGCAGAGTTGACATTATAACGGGTACGTTCGGCAAGGCACTCGGCGGTGCGTCGGGCGGCTTTACCTCGGGCAGAAAAGAAATAATCGACCTGCTTCGTCAGCGCTCCCGTCCGTACCTTTTCTCGAATACGCTTGCTCCCGCTGTTACGGCAGGCTCTATTAAGGTGCTCGAGCTTCTTGAGAACGACACCTCGAGGCGTGATAAGCTTTTTGCAAATACGAAGCTCTTCGCCGAGAAGATAAAGGAGATCGGACTTGACGTTATCGACGGCGGCACGCCGATAATCCCCGTTATGCTTTACGACGAGCACAAGGCAGTCGAGATGGCAAAGCGTATGATGGAAAAGGGTGTGTACGTTGTAGCATTCTCCTACCCCGTTGTTCCCAAGGGACGCGCGCGCATCAGAACGCAGATGTCCGCCGCTCTCTCCGAGGAAAATATACTCCACATCGTAGAAGCATTCCGTCAGGTAAAGGAAGAAATGGGTATATAAATAAGCGAAAAAAAGGAACGGCGATGCCGTTCCTTTTTATTTGATGCGTTTAATACTCAACCTTAATAGTCTTACCCGTTTCGATCGACTCGTTGCACGCAAGAAGGAATGCGAGCGTCTTGTACGCGTCCGCGTAGGTCGAGCGAATCTTCGAGGTATCGCCCGAGATAACCGCCTCAACGAAGGTGCGTGTGCAGTCGGGAGAGGGATTGTTGGCACGCGGAACGAAGATAGTACCGTCCTCGCGAAGCTCTGCCACCTCGCCGTAGTCGCGCTTAACGCTCTCTGCCGTTGCCTCAAGCTCTCCGTAGATCGTCGTACCTCTGCCCATTACCATTTCCGCGCGTTTGTCGCAGGCTGAAAGAAGAGTTCTGTTGGGATAAGCGTACTTGCCGTTTGTAGTGTATGCACCGCTGCCAACCATAGCAATAGCGCCGTTGTCAAATTTGAGAATAGCGGTTACGTCCTCGTCTATATCGAAATTATCATATCCCTTTACGAAGCCCTTGGTTGCAAACGCAGACACTTCTGTAACCTCAGCGTCCATATAATAGCGAAGCAAGTCGATGTTATGTATGCCCGACTCAACCATTTGACCGCCCGAAAGAGCCTTCTGTCCCCACCACTCTGCCGTGGTCGGCGGAACAGCGGGGCCTTGAATTCGCGTGCAGTCGATGTGAACTATAGCGTTCTTCTTGCAGAACGCGCGCGCCGCCTCGCTGTAATTTGAATAACGCGTCTGAAGATATACGCCGACGACAAGCCCCTTTTCCTCGATCGCGTCACGGATACGCTTTGCGAGCTTAATGTCAAGCGCCATAGGCTTTTGTACCATAAACGGAATATTTCTCTCGATAAGCTCGAACTCCATCTCACCGTGGCAGTACGGCGGAACTGCGATAAATACGATATCGGGCTTTACCTCGTCGAGCATTACCTTGTAGTCAGTGTAAACCTTGCCGACACCGCCGCAGCGCTCGTTTGCCGCCTCGGCACGCTCGCGGATAACATCGCAAAAGCCTACGGGTGTTATTATGTCGGAGAGTACGTTAAAATCGTTTGTATGCATCTTGGAGATTTCTCCGCAGCCGATAAGTGCAACTCTTTTCATCTGTTTTTCTCCTTTACGTATTACTTTTCAAGTGCGATAATCTCGCCTATCTGATTTGCGGTAAGCTTGTAGAAATCAGCATACTCCATCTCGGGATCGCTTCGGCTAACCTCTGCGGTGAGATAAGCGTCGTATCCGATATTCTGCAGTCCTGTAACGACCTTCTCCCAATTTGCGCTTCCGTTGTTTACGCCAACGAACTGACCGCCCTTGAGCGTGCGGATATTGCGCAGGTAGTCCTTGACGTGCACGAACTTGATGCGCTCGCCGAGTATATCTATCCAATCCTCGGGCTCCG
>JAZSJI010000079.1:0-11170 GCA_045534235.1 Candidatus Flemingiibacterium sp.
CTATCGCTGTCGGCGCAGCACTCCTTGCAGTTGGCCTTGTCTGGGCATCTATCGGTTGGATTCCGTTCCTTGGCCTCAAAATACTCAAGCCACAGAAGGCGCTTGTGCTCACGCTGTTCGGCAAATATATCGGCACACTCAAGGACGCCGGCTTCTACTACGTTAATCCCTTCTGCACCGCAGTAAATCCCGCTGCAAAGACAAAGCTCAGCCAAAGCGGTGACGTGAGCAGTAACAGCAGTCCGCTTCGCGTAAACGCAAGCACGGGTAACGTCACAATTGACACGGGCGCAAACAAGATATCCCTCAAGATAATGACGCTCAATAATCAGCGTCAGAAGATAAACGACTGCCTCGGAAATCCCGTAGAAATAGGCATCGCGGTAATGTGGCGCGTGGTTGATACGGCAAAGGCTGTGTTCAACGTCGACAACTACAAGGAATACCTCTCGCTCCAATGCGACAGCGCACTTCGCAACATTGTGCGCATATATCCTTACGATATCGCGCCGAACGTAGATACCACCGGCGACGGTCTTGCCGACGAAGGTTCGCTCCGAGGATCAAGCGAGGTCGTTGCAAAGCGCATCCGCGACGAGATACAGGCAAAGGTTGCAGAAGCAGGTCTTGAAATAATCGAAGCTCGCATTACGTATCTCGCGTACGCTCCCGAAATTGCCGCAGTAATGCTTCAGCGTCAGCAGGCGTCCGCAATCATTGACGCACGCAAGATGATCGTCGACGGCGCGGTGGGTATGGTTGAAATGGCGCTCGAACGCCTTGCAGAGAATGATACAATTCACCTTGATGAAGAACGCAAGGCGGCTATGGTATCCAATTTGCTCGTTGTGCTCTGCGGCAACCACGACGCACAGCCCGTAGTCAACTCGGGAAGCCTTTACTGATATGGCAGAAAAAAAGCAACTGCCCCTGCGTCTTTCGGAGAAATTGTTTGCCGAAATAGCGGCGTGGGCGGAGGATGATTTTCGCTCGGTAAACGGTCAGATCGAGTATCTTCTTACTGAATGTGTCCGTCAGCGAAAAAAGAACGGGAAATACGTATCGGACGAGATAGACAAGCCGCTCGAGTTCGACCTTTCCGATACGAAAAAGAAATAAGCAAGAGCCTCGGCAAAACCGAGGCTCTTTCCTAATTTTATGTAGCTTATTTCATATTTGCGCCAAGCTTTAACGTACGCATAACCGTATCAATTGTCAGCGCAAGGTCACTCTTACTGCGCACCTTCGCCTTCGAAAAATCAACGGCTACGCGGTTGATGCTGTAGATAGCAGAAATGCCCATATCGTAAGCGCTCTCCATATTGTCGCCGATGTCGCCGACTACGGCGATAACGGGAACGGAAATCATCTTTGCCCTCTGTGCAATGCCGATGACGACCTTACCGCGAAGGCTCTGGTTGTCTATCTTTCCCTCGCCCGTGAATATAACGTCTGCATCTGCGGCGATATTTTCAAAGCCGACCGTGTCAAGAACGGTGTCGATACCCGACTTAAGCGTTGCGCCAAAGAACGCTACCATACCTGCGCCCATACCGCCTGCCGCTCCCGCACCAGGAAGTGCGGAAACGTCGACGCCAAGCTCTTTTTTTACAGTATCCGAGCACGCGCGAAGATTATCGTCGAGCACCTTTACGGTATCGGGATCAGCTCCCTTCTGCGGCGAGAAAACGTACGCCGCACCGCTCTCACCGTAAAGAGGATTATCTATATCGCACATCGCTGTAATTTCTACGTCGCCGAGCATCTCGCGAAGCGCAGAAACGTCGATTTTTGCGATTTTTTCAAGTGTGCCGCCCGTGGGGATAAACGTGTTGCCGTCGGCATCGTAAAAAAGTGCGCCTGCACCCGCCGCCGCACCGACACCCATATCGTTGGTACAGCTTCCGCCAAGTCCCACAATTATCTTTTTGCAACCGCGTGCAACTGCATCACGGATAAGCTGTCCCACGCCGTAAGTCGTGGTAAGCCGCGGATTTTCTCTGCCCTGCACCATAGGAAGGCTTGCAGTAGCCGCCATTTCGATTATAGCGGTCGTACCGCCCTCAACTATAGCGTAAAAGCCCTCGATGTCCTCCATAAACGGATCTTTAACAGTGAGCGTCACGCGCTCGCCGCCCATAGCCTCGATAAAGCAGTCAACAGTTCCCTCTCCGCCGTCCGCAACGGGTATGCTCTTGATCTGACAATCGGGAAAATGCTTTATTATCTCGAATTTCATGATCGCACAAATTTCCGATGAGCTCATCGTGCCCTTGAATGAATCGGGCATAAGTATAGCTTTTTTCATTTGTTACCTCTAATGCGTATTAAATAAAAATCTCAATTTAAATTATACCACACACCATATAAGATGTCAAGTAAAACGAGCGCCGCAAATAAATGCGTCGCTCGTTTTGTCATTATCCGTTAAGCCCGTACCAGCTCTCGTGAAAATTCGCCATTCGCTGTGCCAGCGAAAGGAGCGGATATAGGAGCAAATTCATCTTATACTCGCCAAATAAATGGTACACATTCAGCAACTCGTCCGCACCCGTATCGACACGCTGGCAAGCTAAAAAATGATACTTTACAAGTACATCAAGAGCTATTTGTGCACTCTTCTCATCGATATTGCATTTCGTACATGCAGATGCAGTTGTGAAGGACGCGCTTGGATTTTCAAGCTGATATTTTAATATTTTTCTGAACGCATCGTCTGAAAGCGCAGATAAAAAAGCAGCAATCTCATCATTTTCAAGCATAGCAAGCGACTCTTCTTTGCTTCTTATATAGCTGAGTGCAATCGCGTCATTAGCATATACCGCGCCGCTTTTTGAGACTATACCCGTTTGCAGTTGGTGATGCTCTTCAAGCTTTTTCATCGTTTCGTGTGCTCGCTCAGATATAACAGCTTCAGTTACACCGTCGTTTTTCTCGCCGTGTATCCACGCTCTTTGCATACTTACAAGGTGGCTGACATACGCCGATTCAGGCAGTGCCTCTGTGGAAAACGTTTTTGCCGCAGTCTCCTTTTTTTCATAGAAAAGCTCATCAATGCTGATCTCAAATATTCCAGCTATAACGGGTAAAAGCATAATATCGGGCATATTAACGCTGTTTTCCCACTTCGAAACGGTCTGCGCTGATACTCCGATTGCAGATGCAAACTCCTCCTGCGTCATAGAACGCTCTTTTCTGAAATAAGCAAGTTTTTCGCCGATAGTATTCATTATTTTTCTCCTTTAAAGTATTCGAAAGCGCTTATCGTAACTTAATTATACCACACAGCAAGATATATTACCATACATCATTCGGTTAACATTTCGCGTGTTTGGAGATATTTTTTATTAATTGGTTATAATACGGCGTAAGGTTTCACATTTTTCCGCTTCGCAAAATATTTTTATCGCAATGCGATAAATTTTTATTGACAAATCGCAAAACGTATGCTATACTGTATACACAATACAGAAAAGGAGAGCCAAAATGAACGCTCATCTCTCGAAAATCACACGTACCGTAATATTTGCGCTGATATTATTCTTTTTGATTATCTCGATATCTTTCATTTCAAATTTCGCCGATTATATGGCAGAGCAGGTTCTCGCTTATGAACTAACCCGCTACGTTGTCTGCATCGGCGGTGCTATTCTCGCAATCCCTTGCCTATGTATACTGTCAATGGCGTTGGAGTTCCCCTCGGCAATTGCTGCGGACGAGATCTTCACGCAAAAAAATGCAAGTCTTATAGCACGCATCTCGCGTATCCTTTTTGTTGACTGTATTTTGCTTTTAGCGGCTACTGTTGCGCTTTTGTGCGTCGGAGAATTTCTCGTTGCGCCGCTTCTTGCTATGATTGACCTTATCGGCTTAGCGCTCGCATTTTTGCTGTATCTGCTCGCAGACTACGTAAAGCGCGCCGCCAAAATGAAGGAGGAGGTCGACGCAACGCTATGATAATCATAAATATCGACGTTATGTTAGCAAAGCGCAAGATGAGTGTCGGCGAGCTTGCCGAAAAGGTGGGCTTCACTATGGCAAACGTGTCGCTTCTCAAAAACGGAAAAATAAAGGCGCTTAAAATGTCCACGCTCAACAAGCTCTGCCGCGTGCTCGACTGTCAGCCGGGCGACCTTTTAGAGTATGCCGAGGGTGAGATAGACGATGAGTAATATATACGACGTCGCAATCGTCGGAGCAGGACCGGCAGGCACCCTCTTCGCAAAAGAGCTTGCCTCTTTGCGCCCCGAGCTGTCTGTAATTCTTATCGACGGACAAAGCGAAGAAAACAAAAAGCCGTGCGGCGGTCTGCTTGCGCCCGACGCGCAAAAGATACTCGCACAGCTTGACCTGACACTACCGAAAAATATCTTGTCTGATCCGCAAATTTTCTCCGTGGAAACGATAGACCTTACGGCAAAATGCGTTCGCTACTACCAGCGGCATTATCTGAATATGGACCGATACGCCTTCGACAAATGGCTTATCTCGCTCGTGCCCGACGGCGTTAACAAAATAAACGCAAGGGTGCGCGACATTGTGGAAGGCAACGACGGCTATACTTTAAATCTGTCCGCCCTTGACGGCACCGAGCACACTATCAAAGCCAAAGCCGTAATCGGCGCGGACGGCGGCGGCTCTATCGTGAGGAGAAAGCTTATAGGGCGTATTCCTCGGCAATACGTATCAATTCAGGAATGGTACGAAAACAGAGGGCAGCGCCTTCCGTATTACTCGTGCATTTTCGATAAGGTCACCAGCGACAGCTGCTCTTGGACCATACACAAGGACGCATATGTAGTATTCGGCGGCGCTTTTGAAAAGCAAGGTTGCCGTGAAGCCTTTGAGGCGCAGAAGTCACGCCTTGAAGCATTTCTCGGCAATAGCTTCGGTAAGGCTATACGGCGCGAAGCGTGCCTTGTGACAAGTCCTCGAAGGTTTAGGGATTTTTGCATCGGCAAGCCGTCAGTGTATCTGCTCGGAGAGGCAGCAGGGTTTATCAGCGCGAGCTCGTTTGAGGGTATAAGCAGCGCGATAATAAGCGCAAAGCTGCTCGCCGAGGCTTTCGACGAGGGCGATACACACGAAAAGATTGCACGTCTTTATAAACGGAAAACGCTTAAGCTGCGCTTGAAGCTCTTTACAAAAATATTCAAGCGACACGTGCTGTGCAGTCCTATGTTGCGATGGGCTATTATGAAAAGCGGTGTGCAAAGTATAAAAAAGTAAAGCCTCCCAAAAGGGAGGCTTTCGTTACGCCATCTTTTCAATTGCGTCCATCGGACACGCTTCGGCGCATTTTCTGCAATCGCGGCATTTTTCCTTGTCTATGCTGAACTTGCCCTCGTCGCTGATTATTACCGCGCCAAACGGGCACTCAACGTCACAGGTCGCACAGCAGATGCATTTGCTTTGGTCTATATAATGTGCCATTTTTATTTTCTCCTTACTTGCTCTGTGCTCTCTTACGGTGCTTGAGCATACGAAGCTTTACGTAGAATTTCGGCATCTTGTTTACAAGGAAATCCTTGAGCTTGTTTCTCGCCGACGCGTAGATATCGTGCAGCTTTACGTAGAACTTGTACGGCACGTGCTTGCCCGTCACACGCTTGTCAAGCCACTTCTCATAAGGCTTGCCGAGCCACTCGGGCATCGCGTACGCACGCTTGTAGCGCTTGACGAAATGCATAAAGTACGCCTCGATAAAGAGCACTTGCTCCTCGGGGAACTGCGGCTGTACGAGAGGTACACGGCGCTTGGTGAGGTCGCCCTCGGGAATAAAGCCTGCCTCCTTGGATATCTCGTAAAGTGCCGTTCCTTCGTAGGGGTAAAATATGTTGGGTATCGTTCTGTCGCTCTTGATGCGAGCGTTCAGCTTTATCGTCTTAAGCGCACGGTGAATATCCTCGAACGGTAGTCCGATTATGTTGTAGGTAAGCTGTGCAATGCCGTACTTGTGGAACCACTGCGAGCAGCGTATTATCATCTCATCCGTCTGATAACGGCGCAGATACTTAAAGCGCATCTCGGGGTCACCGCTCTCAAGTCCCATATCGACGGTGTAGAAGCCTGCCTCTTTCATCTTCTTGACCGTTTCCTCGGTCAGAATATCGAAGCGGATGTTACCCGTGCACGGAAGTCCGATCTCTTTGGTATACATATCTATGAACTTATCAAACCAATCGGGGAACATATTGAATATCGCGTCGCGGAAGTTGATGAACTTTATCTGCGGATGCTTCGATATGAGCGTTTTGAGGTAAAGTATTGCGTTCTCGGGAGAACGGAAGCGCGCGTATATCTTCTTATTGGGATAAACTTTTCTGAAGTTGCCGTTACCGCAGTACGTGCAGTTGTAGAAACAGCCTCGGCTGACGACGACTATCGCCGTGCCGACCTTCGAGGACTCGAGATTATCGTAATCGAAAAGCTCGAAATCGGGTATCGGAATACGGTCAAGGTCAGCAAAAAGCGGACGTATCGGATTCTTTTTGATGCTTCCGTCGGGCATCTTGAAGTAAAGGCTCTCGACGTTTGTATAATCCTCGCCAGCCGACATCTTGTCGCACAGCTCAAGCTCGGCGTACTCACCGTCACCGACGCACACGCAGTCAACACCGTCCACGGCGAGCACCTCGTCGGGTACGAGCGTGCAGTGGTAGCTTCCGCAGATGACAAACGCGTCAGGGCACACTTCCTTTGTCCACTTGATGTAATCAACACAGTCCGGGAACGCGGTCGTGCGTATAGAGAAGCCGATAATGTCAAACTCACCCGCCGCAAGAAGGCGCTCCTTGTAGTCAGCCTCGGTGTGTAGATTTAAAAGGTGCAAAAGCTTTACGTCGTGACCGCCTTCTTTGAGTACGGCGGAGATTGATGCAAGTCCCTCGCTGTAGTTACCGCCACTTACACGACGCGCACAGTCACGGTCGGTATAGTCGGGATAGACGAGAAGCATACGTGCTTTTCGTCCGTTCAGATTTTTAAGTTCCATATATTTTCAACTCCGTTAAACGGGGCTACTATATATAGCCCTACAGATATCATTCCAATAATAAAAGTATATCACAATCACAGACAAATGTCAACACCGCGAGAGACGCAAAATCAAAAGAATAAAACTAAAACTTTTTTTGGCGGGAATATTGAAAAAACAAATAAGATGTGCTATAATTAAAGTTGAGTTTAAATCGCAGTTGCGACATACTGTCAACGTAGCCAAGGCGCCTCAAGCAAACAACTAAAATTCATTTTTTGAAGAACATCAAATTATCGAAAGGTACGCTACAATGAATCAGAACACCCCTGGAAATAAATGCATAAACATTTTATCGATAGGAAACAGCTTTTCAAACGACTCGCAAAGATATTTGCACAGAATCGCAAAGGCTGACGGAGTTGCACTTAACACGTTCAACCTCTTCATAGGCGGATGTCCGCTATCAAGGCATTACAGAAATATGTTCAGCGAACAGCGCACCTACATTCTCGGAGTGAACGGAGAGGAAACAGGTTTTAGCGTATCTCTGAAGGAAGCGCTATTAAACCGCAACTGGGACGTTATAACCTTTCAGCAGGCCAGCATTGAATCAACGAATTATGAAACATACCAGCCATATCTTGACAAGCTTGTGGAGTACGTAAGACTTTGCGTGCCGAAAGCTAAAATCGCGATTCACCAGACTTGGGCATACGAAGAGGGTAGCCAGCGTCTTAATATTACGATGGGGTATGAAAACCATACCGGTATGTTAAGTGATATAAAATCGGCGTATGAAAAAGCCGCAAAAGATACAAATGCCGATTTTATAATCCCGTCTGGCGAGCTTTTCGGGGCACTTTTAGCCAACGGTACTGAAAAAATACATCGTGATACAGTACATGCAAGCCTTGGGCTTGGGCGCTATGCGCTTGGTCTGCTTTGGTACTCGGTGCTAACCGGAAATGATGTAGAAAACAATACATTTTCCGATTTCGACGAAGAAATCTCCGCACCACACATTAAAATCGCCAAGAAATGCGTTGCAGAAATATGTAAATCATATAATGCTTGAAACTATTATTCATTCTTTAATTAAAGCTTAATTTGAACCGTTGGAGGTGAATGACATATGTCAAAAATCGGTTTTGATAACGACAAATATCTTGAAATGCAGTCAAAGCATATACGCGAGCGCATCTCGCAGTTCGGCGGCAAGCTGTACCTTGAGTTCGGCGGCAAGCTGTTCGACGACTATCACGCCTCTCGCGTACTGCCGGGATTTTCGCCCGACAGTAAGCTTCAGATGCTTCTGCAGCTTAAGGATGACGCTGAAATTGTCATCGCCATCAACGCAAATGATATAGAAAAAAACAAGGTCCGCCGTGATCTCGGCATCACGTACGACCTTGAGATATTGCGCCTTATGGACGCATTCAAGAGCGTCGGACTTTACGTTGGAAGCGTCGTGCTCACGCGCTTCACCGCGCAAAGTAACGCCGTCAAGTTCCAGAAAAAGCTTGAGGGCCTTGGCGTGAAGGTCTATCGCCACTACCCTATCGACGGCTACCCCTACAACGTCGAGGGCATCGTCAGCGACGAGGGCTACGGCAAAAACGATTTCGTTGAAACAAAGCGCCGCCTCGTTATCGTCACCGCGCCCGGTCCGGGAAGCGGCAAAATGGCAGTGTGCCTGTCCCAGCTTTACCACGAGAACAAGCGCGGCGTGAAGGCAGGCTACGCGAAGTTTGAAACCTTCCCGATCTGGAACATCCCCCTAAAGCACCCCGTAAATATGGCGTACGAGGCGGCAACTGCCGATCTCAACGACATCAATATGATAGATCCCTTCCACCTCGAAGCATACGGCAAGACCTCGGTAAACTACAACCGCGACGTGGAGATCTTCCCCGTGCTTGACGCTACGTTCAAGAAGATATACGGCTCGTCGCCCTACAAATCCCCCACAGATATGGGCGTCAATATGGTCGGCAACTGCATTATTGACGACGCAGTTGTGCGCGAGGCGTCGAAGCAGGAAATAATCAGACGCTACTACACCGCGCTGTGCGATCAGCGCGAGGACAGCGCGAACAGCGGACCGGTGCACAAGCTTGATCTTTTGATGAAGCAAGCGGGTATTACCCCGGCAAACCGACCCGTCGTGACCGCCGCAAACAAAAAAGCGGCAGACACAGACGCTCCCGCCGCCGCGATAGAGCTTCCCGACGGCACGATAGTGACGGGCAAGACATCGTCACTTCTGGGCGCGTCCGCGGCGCTCCTTCTCAATGCACTCAAGCGCCTTGCAGGCATTGGCGATGAGGTACTGCTCATACCGCAGAACATCATCGAGCCGGTACAACATCTGAAAGTCGACCACTTAAAGGGACGTAATCCGCGCCTTCACACCGACGAGGTGCTTATAGTCCTTTCGATATGCGCGGTAACGTCACCGCTTGCGGCAAGCGCACTCGATCAGCTTGACAAATTGAAGGGCTGCGAGGTTCACTCCTCGGTAATTTTAGCGCAGATCGACGCGAACACGTTCAAGAAACTCGGTGTAAACCTCACCTGCGAGCCTGTTTATCAGGCGAAAAGCTTGTATCACGGAAAATAAAATTAAATCCCCGACAGTCGTCGGGGATTTTGTTTTATTTCATAGGATTCCATTTTTCTGCATAAACCTTCAAATCATCTGTAATCATCGTAAACTCCGGAGTATCGCGAACGAAATCGTACTCCTTTGAGTTCATATGACTCAAAAGCTGCAGTGCATCATTTTCATTTGCGTTGGTGGAAAAGCTTCCGCCGCCGTTTTCATAATCGCGGAATAGAAGTGACGTATGTGTATAATTATCATCGTGTGCGTACTTTACAAACCCGATTGCGTGCTCCGCGGCTTTTGCAAGATGCTCAAGGGTGTTTTTTGAATCATTTTTCTGCGCGTAATATAGGGACTGCGTCCTATGTGTATCCGAAAGGTGGCAATGATAAAATCCCATATCACCGTTTTCAAACATAAGAGTTAAAAAAGCAATACGCTTGTCACGTAGAGCGGCTCTCTCATCTTTTGTATAATAGAATTCGCCATTATCTTTTTTACGCCGGTATGCAGTAATGTTATTTGATAAAAATTGAATAAGATCATACCGCAGATCTTTATCATACCGACACCCTTCACTTCCATTATAGATGTTCGTATAAAGAAAGTCTTGGGAAAGTACCATATTAGGCATTTTACTCGCAAGCTCAACAGCTCGCTCGGTTTTGCCAACATTCGGATATATGAAGCTCAGCACTTGAATTGCGCTGTAGCGCTTGTGCTCATCGGGGCATTTTTCAAGGATAAGCTCGGCGATACGAACAGCTTCGTCCCTGAATTTATTTCGCTCGCTCTCGCTGTATGAACTATCGTCCGCACGTCTATTATTATTGTACATCAAATGGAACATAATATCAAAGCTGTCGGGAAATTCACGAAGTCCTTCGCTTAAAATATTATACGCATCTTCACTGTAGCCTCTGCTATCGTAAGAATACGCCTTGTGTACGATTTCGTCGATTTTCTCCTGCTTGGCTTCTAAATCAACCCCAAGAAGTTCATCCGCAGAAACGTCGAGTAGATTGCACAGCGGTGCTATAAGTGACAAGTCGGGCGCAGTTTTATTGGCTTCCCATTGGGATACAGCAGATACAGATACGCCAAGATATTCTGCAATATCCTCCTGCGTCATATCCTTCGCGCGCCGAAATTTCTTTATTGTTGAACCGATATTCATAATAATAACCATAGCTTTCGCTTTGCGAAAGCTTCCTTTCCTGTGGAGTTGTGGGTGGTTTTGCGAAGCAAAATCTTTGCACGGTGTGCAAAGAAAGCCACAAAACACTGCGTGAAAAATTGATTTTTCACGCTAATACCTCCCGTTAATAAAACGTCAGAAGCTCTTCTGTGATTATATTATACCAAACAGTCGCCTATTTGGCAACGGAGAGTTTCTTCACCTTTGTTTAAGGGTAGCTTAAATTGCACGCAAAAATCCCTCGGCGAAAGCCGAGGGATTTCACTTTTATATTGCGTATTCGCGATATTAATACATACCGCCCATACCGCCGCCCATACCGCCTGCGGGTATTGCAGGCTCGGGCTCCTTGATGTCGGAAACTACTGCCTCGGTGGTGAGGACGGTA
>JAZSJI010000033.1:0-13310 GCA_045534235.1 Candidatus Flemingiibacterium sp.
TATCAGTCACCGAGCTTATATCCGACGCTGCGTACGGTCTTGATAGCCGCACCCGCGTCGCCAAGCTTCTGTCGAAGCGTTTTAATGTGCATATCTACCGTTCTCGACTCGCCCTCGTAGTCAAATCCCCATACCTCGGAGAGTATTCGGTCGCGCGTCATAACTATGTTCGCGTTGAGGAGTAAGAACTTGAGAAGCTCGTACTCTTTATAGGTAAGGTCAACGTCCGCACCGTCAGCACTGACGCGTCTTGCAGAGTCATCCATTTTTATTGTGCCAAACGAAAGGTCGTGCTTGTCCACGTCCGGCGTACTCTGTGCCTTTGCCGTACGGCGAAGTAGCGCCTTTACACGCGAAACAAGCTCCATTATTCCGAACGGCTTCGCCAGATAATCGTCCGCGCCCATATCAAGACCGCGCACCTTATCAAGCTCCGTCGTCTTTGCAGTTACCATCATAATCGGCACCTGCTTTGTACGCTCGTTCTCGCGAATTTTGCGAAGAATTGTAAGCCCGTCGTCGCCGGGAAGCATTATGTCAAGCAGTATGAGCTCGGGAAGCTCGCCTTCAAGCGCCGCCATAACTGCGTCGCCGTCTTCGAATCCCTTGACATCATAGCCGCTGTTTTTGAGGGCGTAGCCCTCCATTTCGCGGATGTTTTCGTCGTCTTCTACAATGAATATCATAAATCCTCCTAAAGCCTCACTCGGCTGTGCCCTGCGCACTTTTGTGCCGTATACGGTAAAGGGCATTATATCATTTTTTTACATAACGCCAATATGATAACATTTTTATGTATTGTCAAAAAGTAAATCCTTGTAAAATTTGCGTAAATTAAGCTCGCTATTGACAACTTCCCGTAGGTGTGATATTATATATGTAAACTATTTCAGTTAATATGTGAGGTAAATATGACCGACAGACGTATAATCGAAATATTCGACACCACCCTTCGCGACGGTGCACAGGGCGAAGGAATTTCATATTCTGTGCGTGACAAGCTCTGTATCATGCAGGCGCTCGACGAGTTCGGTGTTGATTACATAGAGGCTGGTAATCCCGGCTCAAATCCGAAGGACGAGGAGTTCTTTCGCCGCGCACGCGAGCTGAAGCTATTAAATGCAAAGCTGTGCGCCTTCGGCTCTACAAGACGCAAGGGCGTCGCCGCCGCAGAGGATAAATCCGTTGAGAGCCTTCTCACCGCGGGTACGTCCGCCGTCAGCGTATTCGGTAAATCGCATCTAAGGCACGCCGAGCGTGTACTCGGTGTGACCGATACGGAAAATTTAGAGCTTATCGCATCAACCATCGAATACTTAAAACGCCACCTCGACGAGGTCATCTTCGACGCCGAGCATTTCTTCGACGGCTACGAATACTCGCCCGAGCACGCTATGGCAACCGTAAGGGCGGCGTTTGAGGGCGGCGCAGACTGCGTTACCCTTTGCGATACCAACGGCGGTATGCTCCCCGAGCGTATAGCCGAGCTGACGCGTGAGGTCTGCGAGATGTTCCCCGATAAGCGCATCGGTATACATACTCACGACGACTCGGGACTCGCCGTAGCTGCGGCGATGTCAGCCGTAAACGCAGGTGCATCTATGGTGCAAGGCACGTTCACGGGTATAGGTGAGCGCTGCGGAAACTGCGACCTCAGTGTTATTATACCAAATTTAGTCCTGAAATGCAATATGCAGTGTACAAAAAATTCAGACAGCGCTATGCCCGAGGTCTGCCTTGGCTCGCTTATGGAAACTGCGCGCCGCATTTCCGACATTTCCAACGTCGCAACTCGCCCGACGAAGCCGTACACGGGCAAGTCCGCGTTCGCGCACAAGGGCGGTATGCACATCGACGCTATTGAAAAGCTCGACGGCTCGTACGAGCACATCAATCCGAAGATAGTCGGCAACAAGCGGAGATTTCTCCTGTCCGAGGTGTCGGGGCGCGCAAGCGTTACCGAGCTTGCAAAATCAGTACTTCCCGAGCTTGATCGTTCCTCTCCCGAGGCGAAGCTTATCACGGAAAGGCTTAAGGAGCTCGAGCACGAGGGCTATCAGTTCGAGGCGGCAGACGCAAGCTTTGAGCTGCTCGTACGCAAAACAGTCGGCAACTACAAGCCGCACTTCAACGTAGTGCTCTACAAAACGACGGACGACTTCCCCTCCACTGACGGCAAGCTTCAGTCCTCGGCAATGGTGCAGATAGAGGTCGACGGCAAGAGTGAAACCACCGCATCTCTCGGAAACGGTCCCGTCAACGCGCTCGACCTTGCCCTCAAGCGTGCCCTCACCGTATTCTACCCCATTCTCTCGGAGGTTACGCTTACCGACTTTAAGGTTCGCGTGCTCGAGGCAAACTCCACCACAGCGGCAAAGGTACGCGTACTTATCGAGTCTACCGACTCACGCCGAGTATGGACTACCGTTGGCGTGTCGCACGACGTCATTGAGGCGTCCTTCATCGCCCTCGCCGACGCGCTTGAATACAAGCTTTCGATGAGCGACAATAAGTAAACACGAAGAAGGAGCGGTACAGAAAATTTTTACCGCTCCTTCTTATATTTTTTCCAAAAGTGTAACCTTCTGATGCAAAAAGGTGCTTATATTTGTGAAGGCCTTTAAACGAAACGAAAGGAGATGAAAGCCTTGGACGATAACGAGATCGTTGAGCTGTTTTTGTCGCGTGACGAAACGGCTATCAAGCATACCGCCGAAAAATTCGGCAGCCGCTTGCGTGCGCTGTCTTACGGCATCGTAGGCGATATGCAAACAGCCGAGGAATGTGAGAATGACACCTATATGCAGGCGTGGAACACTATTCCGCCAAATGAGCCGAGGGGTTATCTGTACGCATTTTTAGCGCGTATCACCCGTCACATATCCTTAAACTATTGCCGCGACCGAAGCAGACTTAAGCGCAGTGCAGTAATATGTGAGCTTGGCGCGGAGCTTGAAGAATGTATCAAAGCGCCTGACGACGTCGAGTGCCGCATAGATGATATGTCGCTTTCGCAAGCGATAAACGGCTTTCTTGCCACGCTTGACGATGAGAAAAGGAATATTTTTGTCAGGCGATACTTTTATCTTGAGTCCATAGCCGACATTTCAGAACGCTTTGCGCTCTCGCAGAGCAAAGTAAAAACCACACTCTTCCGTTGCCGAAATATGCTTCGGAAGTATCTTAACAAGGAGGGTTATAATTTATGAGAGGAAACGAGCTTCTTAATAAAATGGAGCTTATAGATTCTGCCTACGTAGAAGCAGCAGACGTTAAAGTTTACAAGAGCAAAAGCAACTTTGTCAAATGGGGGGCAGCTGCAGCTTGCCTGTGCCTTGCACTTGCGAGCGCCTTTATAATTAAAGATATGCTCCACACGCAAAACGACTTAATCACAGACGCTCCTGCACTAAATTCCAGCGCAGATACAGAAATAGCAATTGTCGGCGGTAATTCAGCTAATGATTATACCGTGATTGTCATCGAGCCTGCTGTCGAGCCTGACACAAATCACAATGCCTTTCTCCCGTTCATCCCAAGCGACGGACCTCACGCCAGCGACAGTGTCGACGTAACGCCGCTTATCTCGAGCTGGGGCGAGGGCAAATACAACGTGGATGTCGATGCCAATGTGAATGTAGATATGGCTGTGGGAGACGGCAAGGTTTATTTTTCAGACTCACTCACAGCGGCAATGAACCATTACGGCGACACCGCAAACTACCGCGTGCTCGTAGAGTTGTTTGACGACGACGCTCACATCTCAAGCGGTAGTCAGGCTGCAATAAAAGAGAGTGAGCGACTTTCAGGTCTTGGATATATTGTGGCGATGGAAACCGTTACACAGACAGAGATAGACGGCGAATACACAAGCGTGAGTGCGACGTACTACTTTACCCTCCACGCGACATACGATCAGTTAAAAACCTTTATCGCAAGTGACGAGCTTGGCTACTCACTTATGCTGTACGGAGAATACTTCGGAGAGAGTCAAAACGATGAACTCGTGATATTCAACGGCGCGAGCACCACAGACTGCGAGGAAATCTGGCATTGATCAATTTATAAAAAAACGGCACACCGTCACATTAATACGGTGCGCCGTCATTTTATTTACAGTGAAAAATTTTTTGATATTTCTCCGTCTGCTCCTTTGCGGGAAGAATCGTCGGCAAGCTGTCACACATACCGAGCGCGAGATATTTAGAGCGCGCGTAGTCGTGATACGGCAGAATTTTCACCTTTACCACGTTTTTCAGCTCCGATAAAAACGCCGCGATTTTCTCAATCTGATCCCCGTTATATTCGGGAACGTACGGTATTCTGACCTCGATTTTTTTATCTTGAGAGTCTATGTATTTTATATTCTCAAGAATGATTTTATTTGAGTGACCCGTACATCTTATATGACAGTCCTCGTCATACGCCTTGATGTCGTAGAGAAAAACGTCGGTGTGCGGCATTACAGCATCTATCGCTTCCCTCTTTACGTATCCGCAGGTATCGACCGCCGTATTGATTCCGCGCTCTTTACATCTACGCAAAATTTCGGCGCAAAACTCGGGAAAAAGCAAACATTCGCCGCCCGAGAGCGTAACACCTCCGCCCGAATTTTTATAAAATTCGATATCTTCGGATAGGATGTCAACTATCTTTTCAATCTCAATATCCTCACCGTAAAGCTTCAACGCCTCCGCAGGACACACCTGTACGCATTTACCGCACTGTACGCACTTTTCTCTGTCAAAAGTATGTATACCCTCCGTGACAGTGTGACAGTCACACACTTTTGCACACTCGCCGCATCCGACGCACTTATGCGAGAAATATCCAAGCTCCGCTTTCGGGCTGATACCCTCGGGGTTGTGGCACCAAACGCATTTGAGTGGGCATCCCTTGAAAAACACGGTAGTGCGTATTCCGTCGCCGTCGTGGACGGCAAACCGCTTGAATTCTAGTATTTTAGGCTTGTTCATCAGTTTTTCTCCATCAGTACTCAATATTCTCCGCGCGAAGTATATACGCATCCTGCTCCGCTTTGTCAAGCGAATTCCAAAGAGCGTTCCAGCCCGTAACGCGAATCGAAAGATTCTTGTATCTGTCGGGGTGAGCCTGCGCATCGAGCAAGGTTTTATGGTCAAGTACGTTAAACTGAATATCCGTGCCGCCGTTCATCATATAGGTGTCGATAACCGCCTTCATTGCGACAAGACCGTCATCGCCCTCAGTTGCTGACGGATGAAGCATAACGTCAAGGCAATATGAGTCGGTGAAGAGATAAGGATGCGCGCTGATACCCGATTTAACAAGCGCGGTAACGCCGCTTCTGTCAGCGCCCGGAGCCGGACTTCCGTTCTTGCCAAGCTCCTCGCCTGCACGCCTGCCATCCGGGGTGGCAAGCGTCTTTTTGCCGTACCAGACGAAATAATACGCCGAGTGCATACTCGTTTTATAAACGCCGCCTCTGGAGTTTGGACGGTTGTTTATCTTTATCGCGAAATAGTCTGCGATTGCAGAGGCGTATGCGTCCGCCATAGGGTCGCCGTTCCCGAATTTATGCTTTGATTTGAGGATGCGCGTACGGAGCGCCTCGTAACCTTCCCAGTTGTTTTCAAGAGCCCTGCCAAGCTCTTCAAGGGTGATAAGCTTCTCGTCATATACAAGCTCCTTAACACCCATAAGCGAGTCTACGAGGTTTGCGTATCCGCAAAACAGCACCGTAGTATTATTGAATTTTACGCCGCCCTGATAAGCGTCAACGCCAAGCTTTAGTGATCTTTCGATAGTACCGGAGTAGAGCGCGGACGGGCAGATAAAATCATAATATTTTTCAAATTCGTTTACAAAGGACATCGTCTTTTCAATGAGGTATCCAAATTGCCTTAGCGTCAGCGCATAGAAATCCTCAAAGCTTTTTATCTGTGAAAGCGGTCCTGTTTTTAAGCCGATCTGCTCGTTAACAGTCTTATCAAAGCCATTTGTAAATACATACTCCAGCGCTTTGATGCCGTTGAGCGTGGACGAAGTTGTAGCAATCTCATCACCCTTGGCGCTCATATCCCAACATCCGCGGATATCGACGTTTCTTGCCTCCTCCTCTGTCATACCGTAGGTCATCGCCGCACGCTTGAGTCCGGGCTCGCAGCAGAAAACGAAGCTTGCCTGACTGCGGCGAGTGATGTCGAGCATTTTATATACGATATCCTCGGGAGTATTCGTGTTTACCTTGAGCTGAATTTTCGGGTCGGTAATTCCAAGCTCGTCGTAAACCTCAATTATATCGTAGGTAACGTCGCTTACCTTCGTTGTGCCGTCAGCGTTCGTACCGCCAAGATACATCGGCTGTCCCATTATATTTCCGATTGCCGCCCACTGCATCATAAAGTACGCAAACAGCTCGCGCAGCTCTTCCCTCGTGTATCTTCCCTCCTCGATGTCCTTCTTGTAAAAAGGAAGAATGGTGGAGTCAATTCCGTGACCGAGAGTGCGGACCTGGAAAATATCAAAGTCGTCGGAAATGATAAAATAAATATATATAAACTGCAAAAGCTCATAGGTGTTCGTCGGAGCGCCGTCACGAAGCTGTTTTAAGCAGGCGGCAACCTTGGGAGCCTTTTCGTGTGTTCTTGTGAGAGCGAGCTTATAGAAGCGGTCTATGATGTTGATTATCGCCGTGTACTCGATTTCGATACTCTCAAAATGCGCATCCATTTTTTCGGTCATAGTACCGTCGTCGATATGCATCTGACGGTATTTTCTCGCTCTTTCCCTAATGCCCGAAAATCCGAGTGAGATAAGACTGTCCCAGTCGGGCACGGAATGTCCCGTATCAGGATCCGCCTGAAGAACTCCCGCTTTGTCAAAAAGCACCATTTCGCGCTTGATGTCGGGAATGATCTCTCCGAACAGCTCCTCATACCAAACGTCCTCGGTAGTCGGGCCGATAAGCCTTGCCGTACTGTAGAAGCCGACAAAATAGTCGGAGGCGTTTACGTCGATTCTTGTATTGTCAAGAACGTACGCAACGGCTTTCGCCTTTGCAATCGAATGCGGCGCGTCCTTGTTTTCTTTGGCGAGTTCAACAAGACCTGCCTTTATTTCCTCATCGCTGAGGCCCGTCGACTCGTCATACGGATAGCCGTGATAATTTCTGCGGCGGTAGCCGTTAAACGGCTCGTCGACTTTGTGGAATTTATTTTCAATAGTGCTTCGGTCTTCGTAAAAGGTTTTGAACATAAGAAAATCTCCTTTACCGCATCGAATAACGTCGTTTGCATAAGTACTATGCATATTCATTGTACGTCAAGCGAAAATAAAAATCAATAACAAAGCAATACCACTTGACTTTTTCGATACAACTTTGTATAATAAAGGTGTAAGCGCATCTATCGGTTCAGGTGTAGAATACAGCTTTTCGGAGGATATTATGAAATCATTTATGAGAGGCAATTTTTGCATAAAAGATATAACTTTTGCCGCGCTTGTCGAGCCGCAGACCAAGCCCGTGCATTATAGCAACCGAGCTGTGTGGGGACTCGCCTTTATTGTAGACGAGGAGCTTATATATCATTTCCAAAACGGAACAGCACTCGCGCCGGAGAGAAACGAGATAATTTTTCTTCCCAAGGGCTCAACGTACCGTGCCGACGTTATTGATCCCGGTAAGATTGGCTGCTACGCCATCAATTTCACACTTGTTGACTGCGATGCAAACGATTTCAGAGTCCCATTCGTTGCAAAGGTGAAAAATCCAAACCAGACTCTTGAACGCTTCCGCGACGCGGCCAGGGCCTTTTTAGTTAAAAAGGAAGACTGTATAATGACGTGTAAGGCGGCACTCTGCGGCATAATCAGCGATATTCAGAAGGAGTATCACTCATCGTATCTGCCATCTGCAAAGAAAAATCTGATCGCCGCACAGATCAAGTTCATTCACGAAAACTACGCCTCGGATAAAATAAACGTAAACGAGCTTGCAAAAAGCGCAGGCATCAGCGAGGCGTATTTCAGACGGATATTTACTGATATTTACGGCAAAAGTCCCGTTCAGTACATAAACGAGCTGCGAATTATTCGCGCGAAGGAGCTTTTGTCATCGGGCTTCTACTTGGTTAGCGAGGTGGCAAGTATGTCCGGCTTTTTCGATGACAGCTACTTCAGCCGAACCTTTAAAAAGCATACCGGAGTTTCCCCGAACCGTTACGCAGAAAATAAATAACAAGGCACTCCCGCTCATACGATGCGGGAGTGCTTTTATTTGGGCAAAAATCCGATATTTACAAATCAAATACCGTTATCAAGACGCTCCTTGGGATCGCGCTTGTATACGTATATATGTCCGCGCTTTTCGTACATTTCGTGATCGCTTTTTGCACGGCGAAGCACAAGGCTGTCCTTATCAGGTGGCGTAAGCTTATCATATCCAACGCCGAGCGCATCGCATATAACCCTATTTACCTGCATACCGATAAGCTCGGTTGCTTCGGGGGTATAATAGTGCGATTGATCGGAATGAAGGGATTCGGGCTGATCACGAAGCAGCCCGTAAAGGTCATTGACTATGCATCCCTCCGATTTCACCACATCAACGGCAAGCTTGTTGTAAAGCTCTACGTCCTCGTTGCGGCGGTACTCAAAATCATCTATATATCCCGATTCAATAACGGGAGTTGATGTTGCGAAAATAATCTTCGCCTCCGGGAAAACATACTTTATGCGCTTTGTGATTCGAAGAACGTTATCTGCATACACATCAGGGCGTGTGAGAGGCTCATCCCCGTAAATTCGGATATTGTCCCACGCGCCCGCATTCCAATGCACGACGTCGCAGTCATAAAGCTCGAGCATATCCGTTATTACGTGAAAATGCCTCAGAATATTGGCGGTAAACTTATCGTTGTCGTCGGTAAAGTAGACCTCGGCGAAATTCTTCATGCTCTCCTTGACGTATTTGTCGTAGCCGAGTCTTATCGAATCACCTATCAATAATACCTTTTTCATTTTTTGTTCCTCTTATATTTATCACTCAAGGCTTTCCGCTCTCGTTATATACGCTTCCTGCTCCGCTTGTGACATATCGTTCCAAAGTGAATTCCAACCGGTGACTCGCACCTGAAGATTCTTATATTTTTCGGGATTTTCTTGCGCGTCACGCAGCATTTCGGTGCTGAAAATATTGAACTGTATGCTAATGCCGCCACGCTCCATATAGGATTCAATCAGCGCGCGCATCGCCTCAAGTCCGTCTTCTCCCGAAACGGCAGACGGATGAAGCATAACGTCAAGCACAAGCGCCTCGGAGAACATCCAGAGCTGAAGCTTCAACGCGGAATTGATAAATCCCGTAACACCGCCCGTTTCTGTTCCGACGACGGGCTGGATGTTTTTCGAAAGCTCCTCGCCCATTTTTCTGCCGTCGGGAGTCGCCCCTGTGCGCTTGCCCTGGGCCATATAATCGAGGGTTGATGCAACTCCCACCTTGTAAACGCCGCCGCGGCTGTTTTTTCTGCCGCTGGTATAGGTGCAAAAGCTATTGAAAATAGCGGCAGCATATTGGTCGGCAACCTCGTCACCGCGTCCGTATTTGTGTTTGCAGCCCTTTGCCATACGGCGAAGCGGCTCGTAGCCCTCCCAGTTGCAGTTGAGTGCCTCGCGAAGCTCTGCCGCGGTAGCGAGTTTCTTATCGTAAACAAGCTCCTTGACTGCCAAAACAGAGTCAACCGCGCTCGCGAAGGAGCACAGCATAATCGCCGAATTTGTGTACTTGACGCCAAAGGAGTATCCGTCAAGCATTTTTTTCATACTTCTCTCGTTTGTACCCGAAATCATTACGGCGGGATTTACCTTATCAAGCAGCGCCTCCTGCACAAGAGATACAGAAATTGAGGTATCAACAATATGGCGAAGCTGTTTTGTAAACGCCTCGTAAAACTCATCGAAGCACGTGAAGCTTGTAAAATCGCCCGTTTCAAGACCAAGGCGTTTACCGGTCACGCGGTCAAAGCCGTTGGTAATCGTGTAAACTACCGCCTTTGCGGCGTTTACAAGCGCGGAGATCAAAGATGCCTCGTTGCCTCTTATATGCATTTCGTTGCAGCCGCTGATATCAGCGTCAAGTGCTTCCTCATAGGTCGCACCGTAAGTACCCATAAGCGACTTGACCATTCCGGGCTGACAGCAGAACACAAAGCTTGACTTTCCGCTTCTGATGATCGACAGTACCCTCTCGATAAATTCGGGAGGCGTATTGGTGTTTATCTTGACCTGTATCTTCGGATTGAAAATATCAAGTGCCTCATAAACCTCAAGTATATCGTAGGTAAGGTCGCTCACGCGGCTCGTGCCGTCGGGCTCCGTACCTCCGATGTAAAACGGATGACCGTTCGGGTGCCCGATTGAGGTAAACTGAAACATAAAATACGCGAGAAAGACCTTGATTTCATCCCTTGTGAACGTCCCCGATTCAATGTCGTTTTTGTAGAACGGGTAAAGCGTTCTGTCAAGTCCGTTTCCGAGAGAACGCGCCTGAAAGCCCTCGATGCCCTCTGAAAACAGGAAGATTAAGTACATAAGCTCAAGCGCATCAAGCGTGTTTTGAGGCGCACCGTTGCAAAGACGCTCAAGCGAATCGGCAACAAGCACCGCGCGCTCACCCTCCACCGCGCGTGCTGACACACTAAGCCTTTTAATAAAGCGAAGCATCGCGCTGAATTCAATATCTATAGAGTCAAAAAAAGCCTTTTGTTCATCATTCAGCGGTGCTTTTGCCTCATTCTCTCGTCTGTATTTGCGCGCGTTTTCGATGATACCCGGAATACCGTACTCCATTATGTAAAGCCAATTCGGCACAAAATGGCTGGTGTCAAGCCAGATACTTGAGGTGCCCGATTTTTCGAAATCGTTTCTTATCTGCTCGCCCTCGGCGTCACTCGCAACAAGCTCGTCATACCACTTTGCCGCCAGGGAATGCCAAAGAGAATCCGTATAAATCTCTGCGCACGGAAAATAGTCGTGCGGATTATACTCTGCCCTGGCGTTATCAAGCACAATTTCAAAGCCCTTCGCCTTTACAAGCGAATGCGGCAATTCTCTCGTATCTGCGTAAAGTCCTTCGAGCATAGACTTTATCTCCTCGGGAGCGCGTCCGGTTTCGGGCGCACAGCGATAGCCCATACAAGCAAATCTGTTGTACGGCTTGAAGCTTCCATCGAGAAGATGATATTTGACCTCAATAAATTCTTTATCAGCTTTAGAGATAAATTCCATAGTTACCTCCACAATAAATCAGTTTTTATCTTTTCTTGATGTTATTACAGAATAAGCGAGCGCGGTAAAAAGCACTATAAAAATTCCAATAAATCCGACGAGCCCCGGCGTTTCGCCTAAAAAGATGAACACGAGCAGCGGATTCATAACCGGCTCTATATACGAGATAATCGCCGCCTTCGTCGGATCTGCTTTTTTCATAAATGCCACCGAGAAAAGCACGTATCCAAGTCCTACGGAAAGCCCCATAAGCACCGTAGATACGATGTTTTTGGCGTCGAACACGGGTATTCCCTCAAAAAGCCCCATAGGTATCAGAAGAATGCAAAACAGATTACCAAGATACGTATATCCGAGAGTATCACAGTCAGTACTGCCGCCCAATATATATACCGTCGCTAACGTGACGGCGGAAACAAGCGAAAGCGCGTTGCCGAGCATTTCGCCGCCGCCAAGCTCGCCAAAACAGCAAAGCACAACACCGACAAGCATCAAAATAACGCACGCGATGTCAGCCTTTTTCGGCATCTGCTTTTTGTACACCGCGCAGTAAAGAATTACAAATACGGGCATAGTGTACTGCAAGACCACGGCGTTTGCCGCGCTTGTCATTTTCGTCGCACTTATAAAGAGGAGTGCGGTCAAAGCCACCGCCGCGGCGGCAATATAGTTTTTTGCACCGCGCGGCACTCTGAAATCTTTTCTGTATAGCCCTATCACCGCGGCGGCTACTATCCCTCTGAATCCAACGAGCGTCAGTGAATTCCAATCGTTCCATTTGCCGAGAACACCCTGCGTGCTCCATAAAACCGCAGTAAGCATCAGTAGCACAAGCGGACTTATCTGCAGAGCTTTTTTCATAATTTATGGCAAATCCTTTCTACCAGACTTTTCTCATCTCAAAGCAGTGCTGCGCTATTCAAAATGTTCACTGCCGTAATTTTCCGGAGAGCAGCCGAAATGCCTCTTGAACGCCTTGCTGAACGCATACACGGATGAATAATTAAGCATCTCCGCGATTTCCCTGATCTTCAACTTTTTTTCGAGCACCAAAAGCCTTGCCACCTCAAACTTTTTTCTCTTGTAATAATCAAGAAGCGTGTTAGACGTAACCCTCTTGAACACCGTGGAGAGGTAACCGTAGCTGTACCCCATACCCCCGGCAAGCTCCTCAAGATTTTTTATGGAGTATATATGGGTATCAATGTGATTCATAAGGCGATAGCACAGTGCCTCAGCGTTTGTAACATGCTCAAAGCCTGCGTTCATATTCTCTTTCTTGAAGTTTCTTATAACGTAAATCACTATCTGCTCTAAAATGCAGGCGATGATTTCGTTTGAGAAAAAGTTTTCGTATTTAAGCTCTGTGATAGCGTTGCTGACGAGTGTTGATATTTTTTCATCTCGAAATACTCGTGAATTGGCAGAGTTAAATTCGATTATAAGCTTTTCAAGCTCGGCAGAAAGAGTTTCGTCCTCTGTGCTAAAGGAGCAGAAATCGTATTTAAGTGGCCGTGCCGCGTCGGACTCTATCTTATGGCTATCGCACGGGAAAGAAAGATAAATATCGCCTCTCTCAACCTGCGTTGGGATATTATTGGTGGTGACTATCCCTGCGCCGTCGGTAACGATAGTCAGCTCAAAAAAATTTCCCTGCACGTGAGTGTCGATTACCGTATTGCTTTTCGAGTAAAGTCTGCCTATTTGATAAAGTGCCGTACTACCGAACTTTAACGGCGAATAAATATGACCTATATTAACGTGATACTGTACCTCAGGAGTGCTCCTTGAAAGCTCACCTTTTCCCTTCATTGTACCACCTCTTCGCCCATTCTAACTGTAAATCCATTATAACAAGACAGTAGCGGCTTGTCAATAGCGTTTAACAACAATATGAAAAAATGACAACAAAAAGCCAAAGCATTAACATTTACATACAGCGCACCTTAAGGTACAATTAAATTGTGGCAAAACAACACCTCTTGCGCTATAGCTTGAACGGCTATAGTAACTTATTTAATTGATGGAAAGGGTTTTACAATCAA
>JAZSJI010000012.1:0-9974 GCA_045534235.1 Candidatus Flemingiibacterium sp.
CTTGTCGATTTTACCCAAAAGCGCCCGATTTTAGTAGCACAGACTACGCAAAATCTAATAGAATGGAAAAAAACTATTAATTTTTTTGAAAAACTATATACAAATGCAAAAATATATGATACAATATGTAGTGTAACAGAAAATAGGCAGGATGAAGTCTTGAAGCTATCCCGAAAAATGGATATGATGATTATTATTGGCGGCAAGGAGAGCTCGAACACAAACAAGCTCTATGCTATCAGTAAAGAAAATTTACCCCTTTCCTTTTTGATTGAAGATGCTTCCTCCATTCCGCTCGAGTATGTTAAACCCCATATGAAGGTGGGAATTGCCGCAGGAGCTTCAACTCCCGGCAAAATTATAACGGAGGTTCAAACTATTATGAGCGAGAACATTGAAAAAACTTTTGAAGAGATGCTTGACGAAAGCATCAAAACTATTAAGAACGGAGATAAGGTTAAGCTTTACGTAACCAGCGTATCTGAAAACGAGATCCGCGGCGACATCGAAGGCGTTAAGTTCACCGGCATCATTACATATGATGAGTATACTGACGACACTTCCATCAAGCTCGCAGACGTTTGCAAGAACGGCGACGTTATTGACGCAAAGGTTCTTAAGGTAAACGATGCAGAGGGTATCGCAAATCTTTCCAAGAAGAAGATCGACGTTGATAAGAACTGGCAGGTAGTTGTTGATGCGGCTGCTGCTAACGAGATCCTCGAGGCTAAGATCGTTGAGATCGTTAAGGGCGGCGTTATCGCAACCTGCGATTCTATCCGCGTATTCATCCCCGCTTCTCAGTCGGGCCTTCCCAAGGACGCAGACCTTGCAGCTCTCAAGGGCCAGACCAAGAAGGTAAGAATTATCGACATCAACGAGCAGAGAAAGCGCGTAGTTGCTTCTATCCGCGTTGTTGAGAGAGAAGAGAACAGAGCTAAGCGCGACGCTTTCTGGGCACAGGTTGAGGAAGGTCAGCAGTACCGCGGTGAGGTTAAGAGCCTCATGAGCTACGGCGCATTCGTAGATCTCGGCGGCGTTGACGGTATGGTTCACTCCACCGAGCTTTCCTGGAGAAGAATCAAGCATCCCTCTGAGGTTGTAAACGTAGGCGACGTTATCGACGTAACCGTTAAGGCTGTTGATAAGGAAAACAAGAGAATTTCTCTTACCTACAAGACTCCCGATATGGATCCCTGGAAGATCTTCACCGACAAGTACGCTGAGGGCGACGTTGCAACCGTTAAGGTTGTATCTCTCATGGACTTCGGTGCATTCGCTGAGGTTGTTCCCGGCGCTGACGGTCTTATCCACGTTTCCCAGATCAGCCTTGAAAAGGTAAACAAGCCTGCTGACGTTCTCAAGGTAGGCGATGAGGTTGAGGCAAAGATCACTAAGATCGACGCTGAAAACCACAAGATCAGCCTTTCCATCAAGGCTCTCCTCGAGCCCGCAACCCTTGAAGAGGTTGCAGAAGATGCAGTCGAGGAAGCTGTAGAGGCTCCCGTAGAGGAAGCAGTAGCTGAAGACGCTGAATAATTTAAAAACAAGTAACAGATCCAGACGTCGCCGCACGGCGGCGTCTGGTTTTGGTTTATAACGAGGTAATAGCTATGTCTTTCGGAGTGACTTTCGTAAAGCTGACGAATAAAATATTTCCGCCTGTGCTTCACCCGTTCAACCTCGCAAACGACAAGAAGATGACGTATGCCGAGTGGCAGTTTACGAAGGGCGCAGACACCATCGCGTGCTATGACGGTGCGTTTACTCCTGACGAGATGTTCAGGGATAAGCACGTGCTCGATATGGGCTGCGGTGCGGCAGGCAAGAGCCTTTATTTTGCATCTCTCGGTGCGGCGAGCGTTACGGGAGTGGATATAGTAGCGCGTTATGAGGCGGAGGCTGTAGCACTTGCAGAGAAGCTTGGGTACGCGGACAGGTTTAAGTTTGTGTGCGCGTCGGCAGACGCGCTGCCATTCTCTGACAAAAGCTTTGATACGGTCATAATGAACGACTTTATGGAGCACGTTTCAGATCCTGAGGCGGCACTTCGTGAGGCGATGCGCCTTATCAAAAAGGGCGGTCGTATATATATCAACTTTCCGCCATACTTCCATCCTACGGGCGCGCATCTGTCCGACACGATCCATATGCCGTGGGTGCATATGATACTTTCGGAAAAGCAGCTTGTTGCGGCGTACAAGGAGCTTGTGCGCGGACTGCCGGACGAGGCGGAGCGCCTTGATCTGCGCCTCTCAAAGGACGAGGACGGCAAGGAAACGCTTGGTTACATTAACAAGATGACGCTCCGACGCTTCCACAAGATACTCAAAACGCTCGGCATCACGCCCGTATACTACAGAGAAATAGCGCTTCGCAAATACTTTAAGCTGTTTGCGAAAATGCCGCTCCTCAAGGAAATGTTCGTAAAAATGGCGGTTTGCGTGATAGAAAAGAATGCGGAGTAATATAAAAACAGCATAAAAGAACAGACACGGTGTGCCGCCGTGTCTGTTCTTTTATTTATGAGGATTTAGGAGGAAAAAAGTTCAAATTTATGCGTGTCTGTGCATTTCTTCGAGGCACTGCTTGCAAACGAGCTTGCCCTTGAAAAGGATAACGTCGTCAGCGTTGCCGCAGAAAAGGCAAGCGGGAACGTATTTCTTTAAAATGATCTTGTCCTCTTCAACGAAGATCTCAATAGAGTCCTTGGTCTTGATGTCCATCTTATTACGAAGCTCGATAGGAAGAACTATTCTTCCGAGCTCATCTATGCGTCTTACTATACCTGTCGATTTCATTGGAATATCTCCTTTTGATTTCTTGTTTAGGATACGGAATACTGTTTTTCCTTGCTGTACTTATTTTACCATATATCGGAAATTATGTCAATGCATAAAATGACAGAAAACGACACTGAAAATATGCCCTTTTATTGTATAATATGACGAATTATAGGAGAAATACTTTTAAAATAGTAGAAATATATTTAAAATAGTAGAAATGGAAGTAAACTGTAAAATTTGGCTGCGTATGTAAAAATAAAAATCCCACCGCGTTTTGCGGTGGGATGATCGCTTATTTTATTACTCCCCGTCCCAGACGAGATAGTCGCCCATTATGCCCTTGGCGTAGCCGTACATATCGGACGGCGTTGCACGCGAGCCGTAAAGGTTGCCGGTGCCGTGCGTTTTTGCGACGTCGGCAGGGTAGTCCTTAAGGAAATAGAGGTGCGAGTTATAGTAGCTCGGGCCGTAGTAGAATGCGGTGGGGGTGAATGCCGGACTATCAAACGTCACGCTGCCGTCGCTGTATGCAACGATGTCGAACGTCAGAAAGCCGCCGACCATATTCTGCCAATACTGCATCGCCGAGAGCAGGTTGCCGAGCGAATAGATGCAGAGTGTTTCACCGTGCGCAGACTCGATTATCTCGATCGGCTGCAAAACGTGCGGGTGGTGTCCGATTATAACGTCCGCGCCGTTGTCGGCGAGAAGCTGTGCCACACGGCGCTGCTCGTCGTTGACACCGGAGTTTTCATCGCCCCAATGTATCGACACTATCGTAATGTCGCCGATCTGCTCGGCAAGCGCACACTGGCGAATGATGTCATAATCGTTTATATACGGAACGACAAGCTCACTGCCGGCGGGAAGCACGTGTCCGTTCGTGCCGTAGGTGTATGACAGAAACGCGATGTTCACGCCGTCACGCTCGAGCGTGCGGATATTGTCATAGTCTGCTCTGTCATAGTAGCCGCCGATCATCAGAACGTCGCTCATCTCGTCCGAATGGTAAAAGTCGAGCGTTGCGCGAAGGCCTGACGTGCCCTTGTCGAGCATATGGTTATTTGACATACCGATTATGTCAAAGCCGATGTCTCGAAGGTCGAGGCCGAGCTCTTGCGGTGAATTGAAGTTCGGGTAGCCTGACGGCGTGTAGCCGACGCCGCACATAAGCGTTTCCTGATTGATGAACGCGAGGTCAAAGCTCTTTATATAATCGATCACGTCGGCGTACATCGGCTTGAAGTCGTACGCACGCGTATTTGCGCTCGCGCGGTTTTTCGCGTCGATGTATATGCACGGGTGGATGACGTTGTCGCCAGCCGCGAGGAAGCTTATGCGTGCCTCTTCGGTAGGCGGCTCGGTTGGGCGTATCGGCGAGGCTGACGCATCGGTGTCGGGCGAATATATCGCCTCGGGCGACGTGACGCGCGTTTCCTCGAGCCCGGCGTCGCTGTCTGCATTTTTCGCGCAGGCGGACAGCAGCACTAAAAGCGCGAGTAAAAAGGGAAGTATGCGTTTCATTTTTACCTCTGAACTGTTTGGTTTTAGCTATCTGTAGGGCTCGCCCTCAGGGAGAGCTGTCGGCGTTAGCCGACTGAGAGGGGATTTTTTCGTAAACGCCCTCTCCGTCACGCCTCGCGGCGTGCCACCTCTCCCAACGGGAGAGGCTTTCTATATGCTTTCCCAAAGTTGTCCTTATTTTATGGTGGAGCCGCTCGGAATAACGAACCTGATAGCACTCGGTACGACCTCGAGCGACAGATGCTCCATTTGGCTGATCTCGCCGTCAATGCAGACGTTCGTCGGCTCGGAAAAATCAAACTCGACCTTTTTCGCGTGGTGGTATTCAACAACGCGCTTGCCAAGCTTGGTTTCAAGATGAGTGCCGTTTTTATACGAGCCGATGAGAGTGAGCAGCTCTGTGCGCGTTACCTTTTCAATAAGGCTTACGTCAATGAGCCCGTCAGAGAGCGAGCTTCTCGGAGCGGAGCGGAATCCGCCGCCGCAGAATGCACCGTTTGCGGCACTTACGAGCTGAAATTCCTTCGTTACCTCGGAGCCGTCCTCGCGCACGACACGTATGCTGCATCCCTTATTTTTACCAAGCAGTACGGCTACTCCTGCGATATACGCGAGGGATTTCGGCAGAAGACTGTTTTTCTTAAGCTCAGACGCCTTTGCGGCAACGTCGCAGTCGAAGCCGATGTTTACCATATTAACGCCGTACTCGCCCTCGCCGTATTTGTAGCAATCGATTGTTTCGGTCGTGCCATCAAGCTGGCTTTTTACGTTTATAAATTGTTCGGGATTTGTGAAATTGCGTACAAAATCGTTGCCCGTTCCTATCGGTATACAGCCGACCTCAACATCATTTGCGAGAGCGGCGCCGCCTACAACCTCACAGAGCGTGCCGTCGCCGCCACAGGCATAGAAGCGGTATACCTCGCCCTCGGGCTTATTTGCGATACGTGTACGCACGAAGCTTGTAGCATCGCGGCTTGCGGTTGTGTGGTATATCTCGTAGTCAAGGCCTTTGCAGGTGACGGTTATCGCGTCGCGTAGGCGGCGCGCCTCTGCGCCCTTGCCTGCAGCGGGGTTAATTACAAAAATATGCTTCAAGATTTTGTCCTCGCTCAAATAAGTTTATACTATATATTCTAACATATTCCTATGCACATTTCAATGCTTTTTTTATATTTTGTCGAAATAGACGAACAAATTGCAGGAAACAATGCAAATAAATTCATTTACCGGCGGAAATTTGCGAGAATTGATGCAAAAACCACCGTAAAATGCAATTTTCGAAAAATATTCCTGCGAAATATTAAAAAACTATTGCAATTTATAATAATGTATGTTATAATAATAGAAATATAATTTTGTTGAAGTATTTTTTGAGGTTCCTACGGAGGAAAAACTATGCAGCAGGCTTTTAACAATTCTTTTATGCGAAGCACGCCGATGAGTGAGAACAGCGAGCTTTTCGAGTCCCTTCTTACGGGATCGCGTGAGCACTACTCCATTCCGGCAGCGGCGTTTACCAACTATAACGTCAAGCGCGGTCTGCGTAACCCCGACGGTACGGGTGTTATGGCGGGCATCACCAAGATCGGTAACGCGCACGGTTACATAATAAACGAAGGCGATAAGATCTCCATCGACGGTGAGCTTTACTATCGAGGCTACAACGTCGCGGATCTCATTCGAGGCTACACCGAGGAGGGACGCTACGGATTTGAGGAAACTGCGTACCTTCTCTTCTTCGGCGACCTGCCGAGTGCGAAGCAGCTCGAGGATTTCGATACGCTTCTCGACTCCTACCGTTATCTGCCGCCGAGATTTACCGACGAGGTAATTATGCGTGCGCCCACACCGTCGCTTATGAACAAGATCGCGACGAGCGTTTTGGCGCTCTATGCTTACGACGAAAACCCCGACGAAACCAGCCTTGAAAATATGCTCCGCCAGTCGATGCAGCTTTTAGCGCGCCTGCCCATCATCGCGGCGCAGACGTACGCGTTCAACAGAAGCTATTTCCACGGCGAGAGCCTTAATATCCACAATCCGCAGAACAATCTCTCAACAGCGCAGAACTTCCTGCGTATTATGCGCCCCGACTGCAGCTACACCGAGGCGGAGGCGAAGCTTCTCGACCTTTGTCTTGTGCTCCACGCAGAGCACGGCGGCGGTAACAACTCGGCGTTCACCTGCCGCGTCGTTTCCTCGTCGGGAACAGACAGCTACTCGGCAATCGCGTCCGCAATAAGCTCGCTCAAGGGTCCCAAGCACGGCGGTGCGAACATCAAGGTTTGCGAGATGTTCGACTGCATCAAGTCGGGCGTTAAGAATTGGGAGAATGATGACGAGGTCGCCGCGTTCCTCGAAAAGCTTATGCGAGGCGAGGAGGGTGACCACTCGGGTCTTATCTACGGTATGGGACACGCGATATACACGCTGTCAGACCCGCGTGCGGTTGCGCTCAAGAAGTACGCGAAGGATCTTGCAAAGGGAACGGATTTTGAGCGTGAGTTCGCGCTTCTCGAGGCTGTCGAGCGTCTGACGCCCGACATTTATTCAAAGCACAAGAAGCTTGACAAGCGTATCTGCGCGAACGTCGACCTCTATTCGGGACTTGTCTACCGTATGCTCGGCATACCTGTTGAGCTTTACACGCCCCTTTTCGCGATCGCGAGAATGGCAGGCTGGTGTGCACACCGCATCGAGGAGGTCACCACGGGCAAGAAGATCATTCGCCCTGCATACAAGGCTATCTCGAAGCCGCGTGAATACGTGCCGCTTATCGTTCGAGGTGGGGAGTAAGGGATACGCGCTTTCTTGAAAGAAAGCTGTGCAAAGAACTTTATACAACGCTTCGCTTACCTTTGGTTTGTGAGTGGGAAAATAAGATTTAGCGCTCTCGGTCGAGGGCGCTTCTTTTTTGCTCCGAGCACCGTATCCCGCGCCATATCCAGCCGGGAACCCTGCATCCCGGCAACTGTTTGGCGGTGCCGGGAGATGGCAATATCACGCTTGGAGTGGTTGCCGTGCGCGGACGCTTCGCTGCGCGCAAAAGTAAGTCGGAGCAGCGTGGGGAGCGGACGCTTCGCTGCGCGCGAGGTTAGCCAAAGCCGCGTGCGCGCGATAGCGCTCCGCGCCGCCTATTAGCCGCAGAATCGCGCACCGTCGCGCACGCAAAGCCACCCTTTTCGTTTTCCCCGAGCGCGTGGAACGCGCGAGGATAACACAAGCGCTTACCGCACAAAAAAGGGAGGCTTTCGCCTCCCCGTGCAGTATCAGTTTTGCTTTTGCACGCTCTTATACTCGTTATAATACTTATAAAACGGGCATCTCGGGCTTGACATCATACGGTAATACTCGTCCTCGTCGAGATTTGCGATGCAGACGTTTTCTTGCATATCGTCGTCCCAGTCGAAAAACTCGCAGGTTTCGCAGTTCGACTCGGGCGGTCTTTTTTTCCTTTTATACATAGCACGTTACCTTTTTATAAATTTTTTATTTCGTATAAACGCCGCGAGATGCTTTTTATGCGTGCAAAGCTTCTCGGTGCAGTTCTTGCACGCGATGCCGGCATTAGTTGTTTCGGAGAAGCGCTCGGGGTGAAGTCGGAGTGATATCTCCCAGAAAAGAAGGAGCAGTAGTGACAGCACGAGCAGACTCCACGTGTACCAATCGGGGATAAATACAAACGGGGTGAACATCATCGCGAAATCCCAGTTGTAGATGCGACAGTCCGTACAGCAGCGGTTTTTCATAAACCACGCCTGAAACGGGCAGAAGAACAGTATGCATATCATATCGCATACGCCGTATGCGAGGCTCACGAGTATCAATATGCCAGCGTCGATAACGTGTGTAAAATAAAGCACGCCGATGATGCCGTTTAAGGCAAACCACGCGAGTGCGACCGAGAGCGTGCGACGCCACGACTGCAAAACGGGCTTCCCTTCGCCGGTTGGTCGGTAGTTGCGTTTGAACTGCTTTTGACATCCGGGGCTTTCGATCCTTGAAGGGAAGAAGCGCAGAGCCATCTCGACAACGAAGATTATCCATATCGCGCCGAGAAACCACGGGATGATTTTATACTCTCCGCTCAGCATATCGTATTCGCCCGTAATCTTATTGAGAATGTAGAAAAAGAGGGCGGCGGCGAGCATAAGCGAGCGCCCGACGAGCTTGACCAGATGAAGCGCGGATATTTTTGAGAGAAGCGGTTTTTTTCTTTTCATAAATTATTTATTCTCCGATAAAGTAGCTTTTGAGCAGTGCTTCGGTAGCTTCGGGCAACACGCGCAATCCGTACACGGACATACGCTCGTACTCGGGCGTGGCGAAATAATCCTCGGCGTCAAGCTCCGCGGCAAAGTCCTCGTATTCCAAAACGTAGAGCGTGCCTTTAAAATTTACAATCGTTACGTAGTCAAGAAGCACCGCTCCGTCCTCGCTTACCACGTCGATATAGACGTAATCTATGGTGTCGTAGTACGAGCCTTTTTCGTATGAAACTATCTCGATGAACTCAAGGCTGTCAAAGCCTTGTGAGTACAGAGCGTGAATCTCGCTCTCGACGGTTGAGTCGAGGCGGTAATACTCGGTGGAGTAGTTGCCACGTCCGTCGTATGAGGAAGCGTAGCGGTAGTAGGCTTTCGGACAATTTGAGTAGTAATCCGTGACGGCGGCTTTGTCCTCGGCACGGCAGTAAAGCGAATATTCGCCAACGATCAGCTCGTATCCGCTATCGTTTATGATAGGGTAGAAGTTGAATGAGGTGTGGCGCTCTATTGCTTCGTCGGGAATATAGTGAAAAACGGGCGTATTTGCCGTTTGCGCCGTTTCATAGGCAAAGCCGAGGTCGTTAAGCAGCGTATAGGTCGCGCCGTCTGCAACGAAGTCGCCCCAATAGCCATCCGTGAACTCGACTGCAATCTCGGTTTTCACGAAATCGTGTGGATACGTGAAGTTTGAGCCTACGATAAGCCCGAAAAAGACTATAGGTGTCAGCGCAACAAGTGCACCAATGCGCGTGACCACGGCAGATACAACGAGAAGCGGCTTGCCGAAGCGCTTGCCTCGGACCATAAGAGCCGCGAACAGGGCTTCACCGCCGATGCCGAATACGGCGATCATTACGCCGATAAAAACTACTACAAAACCAAATCCTAAAGCAAATACGGCACCCATTTATACCTCCAAGGCTGTGAGCTGATAAACTACTTAAAAATGCGACAACATTCTTCCATTTTCATTATAACACAAACGAAATTAAAAGTCAATAAGTCAAAAAAATAGCTACGCGCTTGCGCAAACAGTGCCAAAATCGAAGAAAATGGGCGATTTTGCGAGCAAATGCATATGTAAATTGAAATTTTGAAACTTTTTTTGAAAAAGGTATTGACAAGCATAGTTTTGTGTGATATAATAGTGCACGTTGAGAAAGTCTGCCATTGTGACTAACCCATCGCGAGGGCGGACAAACCAAGCCGTATTACGGCAAAATATTCTACCGAAAGGAATTTACCTATTATGTCCACATACATGGCTAAAAAGGAAACCCTCGAGCGCAAGTGGTACGTAATCGACGCAGCAGGCAAGCCCCTCGGCAAGACCGCTGTTCTCGCAGCTACCATTTTAAGAGGTAAGCACAGACCCGAATACACCCCCAACGTT
>JAZSJI010000130.1:0-13150 GCA_045534235.1 Candidatus Flemingiibacterium sp.
GGCAAAAAGAGCGTTGCGTTCAGCGTAATTCTCCGTGCGCCTGACCGTACGCTGACCGACGAGGAAGCAGACAAGACCTCGAAGAAGATACTCACCCTTCTCGAGCGTGAGCTTGGCATCACGCTCCGTGCGTAAAATATAAAACAAATCCTCCGACTTTTGTCGGAGGTTTTTCTTATTTGTAGCGGGTACGGTTTTCGGTTTCACCGAGAAGATAGTCAATGCTCGTGTCGTAAAAGCGCGCGAGCTTTATGAGAATAGCCGTGGGAATATCGTTTTCGCCCGTTTCGTATTTGGAATACCCCGTTTGCGACATACCGAGCATTTTTGCAACGGTCGTCTGATTGAGGTCGCGGTCCTCGCGAAGGTCCCGTATGCGCGGATACATTTCGTCACCCTCTCCACAGTTCGTTACTATAGATTTATTATAGTATAACCTAAAATAGGGTATTGACATTTAACCTGAAATAGGTTATAATAGTATTGCCGCAGGTTGCGGCGAAATACTCTTTTGGGAGGGCTTACGTATGAAAAAGCCACTATTTCTGATCGTCGTGCTCGCGCTTGCGCTTACGATATGCTCGTGTAAAACGGAAGGGACGGATAATGCTGACAGTGCTGAAAGTACCGACGGCACGGACGTGCAGGCGGGCGTCACCTTTGGCGATAGCGGTGCGCCGGGCGGCGCTGCCGACGTCTGGCAACCCTCTTTGCGCGATTAGCGGGAGCGCGAGCACGCAAAACAACGCCTCCGACACAAGCGTGTCGGAGGCGTTTTCTTTTTATTATCCTACCTCTTATTCCTATGCTCGAACTCCGCCTCATCCTTCGCTGCCAAAATCTTCATATAATCGTCGTGGTCAATGTAGCCGAGCGAATGTGCCATATCGGCGTCCGTTGTTATGGTGTTGCCCCAGTTGTCCGTAATCTTGACCTCGTCCTTCCAGCTCCAGCCGGAGGATTCGGAGCGGCTCTTCGAGCGCTCATACCTTTCGTAAAGCGAAGGCCCGCCGGAGGAATAGCTTACCTCATACACCGGCTCGCAGGCTACCTTCCAAGCCGCGTACGTTTTGTCCGGATTCTTACAGAAACGCTGGATGTGATAGAATATTACGAGCTCATCTAAAATTGAGTACTCATTGCGAACGCCGAGAGCGACGATCCTTTTTCGCTCACTCTGCTTGCTTTCACGGCTCAAGGGATCGCGGATCTCAGCGGCCAATTCTAAGGCGGTGTAAATTCCACACTCACCCGCAAGCTTTTGCTTTTGGGCTTCAAACTTGGTTTCTTTTCTGAAGATTGATATGAAATACAAAATAACCGTCAGAACGAGATTCAAAATGGGTAAGGCCGCGAGAAGTACGCCGTACATCATACTTGACTGGTCATCGCTGAGCACAACGTTTTTGTAATCGGCGAAGCTATTTATCTCATACGTGCCAAGTATATGGAACGTGTTCGGAATCAGGAACAGGAAGTAGAAAAAGCCCTGTATTCCCTCTCCCGGTCCCATAAGACAACCGGGAAGAAGCAGAATAAGTATGAGAGCAACGATAATTCGGCGTATCCAGCGCGAGCGGCGGCGCTTGTGGGCTGATTCGTCGCCGGAAAGGTCGAGCTCTTTACGTAGCCCGAATACCTTGTCCGAGATGCTGCTTTCCATATGGTCAAGCTGTTTTTTGACCGACGATTCGTGAGACTCGTTGGTTTCAACGTGTGATTTTATCAGCGCCAAAAGATCGTTTATCTTTTTGCCCCCATTTTCTCTGACGTTATCGAGATCGAGATCCTCTCTTGAGGACAGTATCTTTGTAAGAGCTGCAAGACCGTTGCTGTACGGCTTTTCGTCGAGCAGTTTCTTTGCGCGTGCTAAAAATCCACACGCGATCTCGCTTGACTCAGGCACGCTTATATTCTTGTCATTTTCGATTCCAAGGTATAATTTGGCGAGCTTTATGCACGCGTCAAGTGCGTCGCGGTTGCCTCCGTATTCGGCCTTGTAGGCGAGCTTTAGCAGGCGGCTGCTATTGTTTAGGTAATCGTTAGTCTTATCGCTGTTGCGCTTGTGCGCTTCTTCCTCCATTTCCAGAGCGTTCTTTAGTAGCATTACTCTGCTGTCGAGCGAATCAGTCGCGTTGCCCTCGGAGTCTGTTTGCAAAAACTCTATCGCAGAGTGGATTTTAGGGTATTTCATAGTCTTCTCCCTGCAGATGAAATAGTGTTAAATATACTATAGCACACAATTTCTTCAAATTCAAGGCTTTTTAATATTAACTTACTAAACTTTTTGCCGTTTAGTTGTTGACAGAACGCTAAAAAAATCGTATAATAATTATATATGTATTAAAATCGGGCGTATTGTGTCTTGTGACGGCTCGGGAAAGGCGGACAGCGGTGAGAATTGCGGTTATATCGGACATACACTCAAACTTTATGGCACTCGAAAACGCGCTTTGCCTTATCGCGGATATGCGCCGCTCGGGCGAGGGCGTCGACGGGATAATATTTCTTGGCGACTATCTTACCGATTTTCCCTACCCGCAAAAAACGCTGTACCTTATCGATCAGGCGGCGGCGGAATTCCCGTGCTACTTCGTGCGCGGTAACCGAGAGGATTACCTGATCCGTCACCGCTATACGGAAGACGAGGGATGGAGCTACTCTTCGAGCAGCGGCTCGCTTCTTTATACATACGAAAACCTTACGAAAAAGGATCTCGACAAAATAGAAACGCTCTCGCACTGTATTGACGTAGTGCCGAAGGGGCTACCCGTCATTACCGCCTGCCACGGCTCTCCCGGAGCCACAAAGGAATGGATAATGAACCGTCCGCAGCTTATTGATAAATACACGACGGAGATAGCGGGCGAGGTGCTTCTTTGCGGACATACTCACCGCGGCGGAGTTGTTGAAGCAAACGGTCGGCGAGTGATATTCTGTCCAAGTGTCGGACTTCCGCAGGATCATAGGCACGGCTCGCGTATGTTAGTGCTTGAAACAAAGCGCGGCGTGTGGAGATACCACTCTATACCTGTCGGCTACGATAAGCACAAAATGCTCGCGGAGTTCCATTCGAGCGGACTTTTCGAAAAGGCGGGCATTTGGTCAAGGTGCATTATAAAATCTATGTTCGACGAGCACGATCACGCCGCGAGATGTGTTGCGCTCGCGTGGCGCAAGGCGTCGGCAGACGGCTTTGAGGGTGGACAAGTCCTGCCCGAGAAATATTGGCAGGCGGCGGCGAGCGAGCTTGGACTTTTGTAAATGAAGGGGTGCACAACTATGAAGAAAACAACTGTTGTCATTCTCGTTTTGGCGATTACCACGGCTATTCTTATGGTTATGGCGGGCGTATTGGCAAGCCGTGATGCGGCGATCAAGGAGCACTGCGTCGGCGCGGTGTTCAGCGGTGTGAAGACGCTCGAGCGCGAGACGGAGAGCATCGCACAGCGCGGTGAGTACGGTCCTCAAAGCCGTGAAAATATCGCGGATGCTATCTCGGATATAGGAAATGCCGTTACGGTGATGAACAACTATGACCTTAAATGGAGATCATTTAGCGGTAATTTGTTCGATTTGTCGCGTGTGCTTGGAATGTGGTCGGTGCAGATCAACGATTTCGATGCAGAGAGTATTCCATATGACGGTGTAATTTCCGACGGGGAGAAGACATTTCTCGAAGAGTTGAACGCCGATCTCGACGCGCTTCTCGCGCTAATGCTGGCAGAGGACGGGCTGAATATGCGCCGTGGGCTCAGGTGGAGCGATTTTCGCGACGAATTAAAAGCCTTCTGCGAAGCCTACAGCACGTGGAATCCGGCATATGCGCCGTTTGATCTATTGAATAAGTAAATAAGGAGATAAAAGCAATGAGCAGTATTAAGGATATTTCCCTCGCAAAGAGCGGACACGACAAAATTAATTGGGTTAAGAGCTATATGCCCGTGTTAAACATCATCAATGAGCAGTTTACGCGCGAAAAGCCGTTTGCGGGCAAGAAGATCTCTATGTCTATCCACCTCGAGGCAAAGACGGCGTATCTCGCTATTACCCTCGCGGCAGGCGGCGCAGAGGTTTACGTGACGGGATGTAATCCGCTTTCCACGCAGGACGACGTTGCGGCGGCGCTCGTTGACCTCGGCTTTGAGGTGAACGCTTGGCGCGGTGTTACCGATGCGGAGTATGAGGAGCACCTCAAGAAGACGCTTTCGCTTTGCCCCGACGTTATGATCGACGACGGCGGCGACCTCACACAGCTCCTTCACGGTGAGTGCCGCGAATACGGCAAGAACCTTATCGGCGGCTGTGAGGAAACTACGACGGGCATTCACCGTCTGTTCGCACGTCAGGCGGCAGGTATGCTCGACTACACGATGATCGACGTAAACGACGCGGACTGCAAGCATCTTTTCGATAACCGCTACGGTACGGGACAGTCCACGCTCGACGGCATTATGAACTCGACAAACCTTATCATCGCAGGTAAGACCGTCGTTGTCGCAGGATATGGTTGGTGCGGTAAGGGCGTTGCGATGCGCGCCAAGGGTATGGGCGCGAACGTTATCGTTACCGAGATCGATCCCGTAAAGGGCATCGAGGCGGTAATGGACGGATTCCGCGTTATGACCATGGACGAGGCGTGCGCACTCGGCGACCTTTTCATCACCGTAACGGGCTGTAAGGACGTTATCCGCGCGGAGCATTTCGACAAGATGAAGGACGGCGTGCTTCTTTCGAACAGCGGTCACTTCGACGTTGAGATTGACAAGGTTGCGCTTGCAAAGAAGGCCGTTAAGGTGTGGGAGCGCAAGCCGAATATCGCAGGCTATGAGATGCCCGACGGACGCGTGCTCAATCTCCTTGCAGAGGGCAGACTTGTGAACCTCGCGGCAGGCAACGGACATCCTGCTGAAATTATGGATATGAGCTTCGCTATTCAGGCAAAGAGCCTTGAGTATCTCGTTAAGAACGCGGGCAAGCTTGATAAGAAGGTATATCAGGTACCGCGCGAGATTGACGAGGAGGTTGCCGCACTCAAGCTTCGTGCGCTCGGTGCTTCGCTCGAAGTTCTCAGCGAGGAGCAGAAGGCGTACCTCGCGAAGGTAGAATAAGCTTACACCGTCCGTCCCGACCGATACTCGGGGCGGACGATTTGTTTATAAAGTGTAAAAGTTTGCGCTACGCGCTTGAAAGTGACATAAAAGTGATATATAATATGTCTGTACTGTAATAATCTATCGTGGAGGTGCGCGGTGAAAAAATCCTTTAAAACAAATACAAAACCTTGTCCGTGCGCCGGGGCACAGATTCAAGCAAGCGCGGGTGGGCGCAGCCCGATGCGTCGCACTGTGATGATAATATGCGCGTGCGTGTTTCTAATCAGCGCCGCGTGGCTTGTAAAAAGCGTTGTTGACTATTACCGCGGCGATAAGCTTTACGGTGAGCTTGCCGACAAGATATTTGAGGTCGATTTCGAGGATGACGTCGGAAAGCTCGATGCGATGAAAAAAAACGTCGCGGGACTTAAGGCGGCGTACCCCGACGTATACGGATATATACACGTTGACGATACGCGTATAAGCTTCCCCATCGTAAAGGGCGAGGACAACGAATATTATCTCAAGCGAGCCTACAACGGGCAGTATATGGTATGCGGTGCGATATTCGCCGATTTTGAGAGTGCAGACAAGCTCGAGGATAATCGCAATACGGTGCTGTACGGGCACAATATGCTCGACGGAAATATGTTCAACAACGTAATGCTCTTTTTGGAAGAGGATGTTTTCAACTCAAAGCTTATAGAGGTATACACCGAGAACGGTATATACACCTACGAACCGTTCGCTATATGCAAAACTCGCTTTGACTACCCGTATTTCACGATGGAATTTGACAGCGACGAAGATTTTGTCGCATTTTGCGAGAAGATGCAGAATAATTCGCTCTATAGTAAGGATATGACCTTCACGGGCGAGGATAAGATAATCACGCTGTCGACGTGTACGCCCTCGACCGACGTAGAGTGGTACGGCGTCGGGCGATACGCGCTTCACGCGAAGCTTATAAAGGTGGAAAAATGAGTATTATTGTGTGTCCGCTGTGTAAAACGCCGCTCACGCGTGAGGGCGGAAGCTTTTTATGCTCGGGAGAGCGCAGGCACTGCTTCGACGTTGCTAAAAGCGGTTACGTTACACTTACGCGTGCGCTCGGAAGCGCGGGGGATGACCGCGATATGGTACATGCGCGGACGGCGTTTCTTGATAAGGGCTATTACCGTCCGTTTGCTGACGCGGTGGCGAAGGCACTTGAGGGTGCGAGCGTTGTAATCGATGCAGGCTGCGGAGAGGGATATTATTCGAATATAATTGCCGAGCACGCTCACTCGGTGTACGGCTTTGATTTGTCAAAGCATGCGTGCGACAAGGCGGCAAAACGTGCAAAAACGGCCGCAAACGGCGCGTTTTTCGGTGTTTCGAGCGTTTTTGAATTGCCGATTGCCGATAACAGCGCAGATGCAGTCGTGAGCCTTTTCGCCCCGATTGCTGAGGAGGAATTCTCGCGAGTGCTGAAGGACGACGGGATTTTAGTCGTCGGTGCGGCGGGAAAACGGCATCTTTTCGAGCTCAAACAAGCGGTTTACGCCGAGGCGTACGAGAACGAAGGACGGCGCGACCTGCCGAGTGGATTTCGCGAGGTTGCTCACGAAAATGTCACCTACACCTTCACCTGCGATGACGTAAAAAGCCTGTTTATGATGACTCCGTACGCCTTCAAGACGTCAAGAGAGGATATGGCAAAGCTTGACACTATCGAAAGCCTTGAAATAACGGCGGATTTCGATATATTTATTTACAAAAAAGTGGTGGTATAAATGAAAATTTCACTGTGCATACCGATGTACAATGAGGAAAAGATCATAGGCGACACCGTAACGCAGGTTTCCTCGTATATGACGGAAAACTTTGGTGATTGGGAGGTCATCTTCTCCGATGACGGCTCGACGGACGGCTGTCGCGCTATAGTTGAGGCGCGTGCAAACGAGCACGTGCGCGTTGTAGGGTACGAGCAGAATAAGGGCAAGGGCGCGGCGGTGCGAAACGCCGTGCTGAACGCAACGGGCGACGTTATTATTTTTACAGACAGCGACCTTGCATACGGCCTTGACGTGATAAAGGCTGCGGTGGAGATGTTCACGGCAAACGGTGATACAGATATAATAGTCGGCTCGCGAAACCTTGATAAGAGCGGATACGAGGGCTATACCCTTATTCGAAAAATCGCGTCTAAAGCGTATATAAAATGCCTTGCGCTTGTTGCGGGATTTAAAATGACCGACTCACAGTGCGGCTTCAAATGCTTTCGCAGAGATGTGGCGAAGGAGATTTTCAAGGCGTGCGAGGTTGACGGCTTCGCGTTTGACTTTGAGGTGCTGATAAAGGCAAACAAGCTTGGAGCTGCGGTGCGCGAGATGCCCGTTAAGGTAGTAAACCACCGCGAGAGCAAGGTGCATGTGCTTCGGGACAGTATCAAGATGCTGGGTGATGTGCGTAAGATTAAAAGAAAAAACAAGTAAAAAATACAAAAATAACACGAAAAAGTATATTGACAAGCGTGCGTTGGAGATATAAAATAGTTGGTAACAGTGAAAGCTGCAATTAAAGCTGCAAAAGGGAGATTTATATGAATGAAATAACCGCCTACGCACTTATAATTACTGCGGCACTTTTGTGCTCCTGCCAGTTTTTGTTCCAGCGCGCCTACAATAAAACAGAGGGCAGCGGCATATACGCAGCAATGCTATTTGCGTTTCTCGGTTCAATAATAAAAATCGTATCCGCATTTGCTACATATGGATTTGAGCATACGTTTACGCTTGGCTCGGCAATACTTGCGCTTTTGTCAGCGCTTGACAACGTGATGGTGATGCTTTTCTCCGCGAAGGTATTTAAGATCGCCAATATGTCGGTTTACTCGCTGTTTATGATGCTTGGCGGTATGGCACTGCCGTTCGCGTACGGAATGATGATCGGTGAGAGCTTTACGCTCGGAAAGATTCTTTGCTTTGCACTTATCCTCGTTGCAATGCTTATAACTACCGATTTCAAAACAAAAGGCTCGAGGGCAGCCATAAAGTATTACATAGGCATATTCGTAGGAAACGGTCTTTTTGGCGTTCTGGCGACTGCAAACCAGAACCTTGAAAATCATTCCTCCAGCGGAACGTTTTTGCTTATGACAGGCGTATGGACGCTTGCAGTATGCGGAGCGTCGGTGCTTGTAACCGCCCTAAAAACCAAGCGCAAGCTGTTTGTAGCTCCGAAAAGCGCGCTTATATCGTCTGCGCTGTACGGCGTAATATCCACGTTTTCCAGCCTGTTTATCCTTATCGCGCTTGAAACGCTTGACGCATCGGTACAGTATCCGTTGATAACGGGCGGCACGATAGTGTTCTCTGCAATCATATGTCTGATTCGACGCGAAAAGCTTACGGCTCGCGATTTTATAGCTGCTGCTGTGGCGGCAGGGGCGTCGGTTGTTGTGATACTGTAACACGTTTGTCATAGCGTGTTTACAAATATTTCATAAAATAGTCTTTCATATTTTTTCATTGTATGCTATAATTATTATACGGTATACTATCTTGTGTAAAGGAAGGTACAATATTATGAAGAATAACAAGAAGGGTCTCAGCCCGCTCGCGCTGATTCTTATCATTACGACGTCTATTGTTGCTGCGGCAGGAATCATTCTGCTCGTTCTTAAGTTTGTGCAGAAGAAGCGCGAAAAGAAGGCTCTTGAGTGCTGTGACTGCTGCGACTGTGATGATCTTGACTCGTGGGAGTTCGATGATGAGGACATTCTCGGTGATCTTTCCTTCGATGACGAGGAGCTTTATGCTCACAATGATGAGCAGGTAGCTGCTGCAGTTGACGAGGCTATTGACGCTGTTGAATCAGTTAGTGCAGAGCTTGAGGACAAATAAAAGCAAAAAGAAAGCCACCCGATATCGGGTGGCTTTTTTGTTACTTATTTGCGTTCATTTTGAGGTAAGCGTTAATGAATCCGTCGATTTCACCGTCCATAACGGCCTGAATGTTACCGTCCTCATATCCGGTGCGGTTGTCCTTTGCGAGCGTGTAAGGCATAAATACGTACGAGCGTATCTGACTACCCCACTCGATATTGTTCTTGACACCCTTGATGTCGTCTATCTTTGCGAGGTTTTCTCGCTCCTTGATCTCCATAAGCTTGGACTTGAGCATCTTAAGCGCGGTTTCTTTGTTCTGAAGCTGACTGCGCTCGGTCTGACAACCGACGACGATGCCTGTCGGAAGGTGAACTATACGGATGGCGGAGTCGGTTTTGTTTACGTGCTGACCGCCTGCGCCAGACGAGCGGTGTGCGGTTATTTCGAGATCCTCCTCGCGAAGCTCTATCTTGCCGTCGTCCTCAAACTCCGGCATTACGTCAACGGATGCGAACGAGGTCTGACGGCGTCCCGACGCGTCGAACGGCGATACGCGGACAAGGCGGTGTACGCCTGCCTCGCTCTTCAAGTAGCCGTAAGCATTCGTACCTTCGACCATTATGGTCGCACTCTTGATGCCTGCCTCTTCGCCGTCGAGCCAATCAACGAGCTTCACGTTATAGCCGTGCTTTTCGCCCCAACGTGTATACATACGGTAAAGCATAAGCGCCCAGTCCTGCGCCTCGGTGCCACCGGCTCCCGGGTGGAAAGAAACGATCGCGTTGTTGCGGTCGTATTCGCCCGAGAGAAGCACCTCGATGCGCTGACGCTCCTCTTCCTTTATAACCTCTGCCATTTCGGCTTCGACCTCGGGAACGATAGATTCATCGTTCTCCTCGATACCCATTTCGGCGAGGGTGATGGCGTCCTCAAGGCGGTTCTTAAGCGCGTTAAAGGCGTCGATCTTATCCTTCTTCTGCTTTATTACGCGGAGCACCTTGCTCGAATTTTCGGCATCGTTCCAAAAGTCTGCCGCGGTGGTCTTGGCTTCATCCTCCTCGACCTCGGCGATGAGCTGTTCGATGCGCAGAGCCGATGCGAGCTCGTCGATATCAGCGCGCATATTCTGCAGCTTATATTTTGCGTCTTCAAGTTGAATAATCAATGTCGTTCCTCCTATTTGCCGCGTGCGGCGAATATCAATTATTAATTATTATACCATAAGCGGTGGCTCATTGCAAGTGGATTTGCAATTTTACATATTGTTTATATATTTTTGCCCTACTCCACCATTTTATAAAATTTTTCGATCTCCTCGGCATTACCGAAGTCGCGTGCGGCGAGTTCTTGACGGAGCGTATTGCAAAGGGCATCGTCCATCAGAAGCCGTTTTACGCCTTCATATATCGCATCTGCGTCGGTACGGCAAATAAGACCGAGAGTGCCGCCTTCAAGCTGTTCATCGGCGGAGAGATAGTGCGATGCGAGTATAGGCTTACACAATATCTTTGCTTCCTCTACCGCTATCGGCTTGCCCTCGAGGCGCGATGGCTGCACGTAAATATCACAGTCGCGCAGATATTTATACGGATTTTGCGTTGTGCCGAGAAATATCAGCATATCCGAAACTCCTGCATCGGAAAGAAGCCTTATAACGTGTTGCTTGTAGTCCTCCTCGCCGTCTCCGAGAATATACCAGCGAACATTGAAATTATTTTCACGCAGGCGCCTCAGCACCGGAACGATCAGGTCAATGCCTTTTTGGTCGTGTATGCGACCGATCGTCAGTATCCGTTTGCCGGTGAAATCTGTGTCGGGAAAGGTGTCGCCAAGCTCACAGAGCGCGCGTATCTGCGATGGGACTATGATATTTTCCATCATAACCGTGCGCTCGGAGATTTCCGGAAGTGCCGTCTTTAGCGCATTATCAACGGAGCGCGAAACCGTAACCACGTTGTCGCACTTTTCGAAGTATGGAAGGTAAATACTGTTGTCGCGCGGCGGATTTGCGTAATCAAAGTGAAGCCACGAGATTTTCTTTTTTGCTTTTACCTTGTCGCACATATAGAACATAGTGCGATCTCCCCAATATGCTACTGCTACGTCGTATTCTTTGTCGATAGGCGACATCTTTTTCATAAAGTGAAGCCACATCTGCGTAGCAGCGGATGCGCGTCTTTCACCTTTTGAAAAAAGCGTTCTCACAAAATATGGGAATATCTCAAAAAGCGTGAGCGGATTTTCCTTGACAAAGCAGTTGATGAGCGTTTTTGCGGCGTTTTTGGCCGACAAAAGGAACATATCGCCGTAATTTTCCATTATCTTGACGTTGATCTCACGCGGAAGCTGATCGAGTAACAGCCCCTCGCGCTTTGCAAGCAAAAGCGTTACATCGTAGCGTGTGAAATCAAGTGCGGACAAGAAAGACAGAAAGGATTTTTCTGTGCCGGCACAGTTCATCGTTATGCCGACGACGAGCATTTCGGTCTTATTTTTCAAAGCCCTCTGCCTCCTCGTAAAGCTCCATAAGCCGCTCTTCCACTTCCGTTTGACGTGTGTAGAGCTCGTTTACCTTGACGTAGTCTGTCTGTATGGCTTCGTCCGCAAGCTTTTCGGCGAGTTCTTCGAGCTCCTTTTCGAGTGCCGCGGTTTCCTCGGCGTTCTTTTTCATACGCGTCTTGAGCTTGCGCTGCTCGGATGCCTGCTCCTTGGCGCGAAGGTATTGCTCCTTCGCCTCGGTGACGGTTTCGGCGGATGCTTGAACAGCGGTCGATGCTGTACGGGCGCGATGTGCCTTATATTCCTCGTAGGTTCCGAAAAAGTCGAGCGCAGGCTTTGAGCCGAGGTCGAGCACACGCGTTGCGAGCTTTGATATGAAATATCGGTCGTGCGACACGGCGATTATTGTGCCGTCGAACTCGGAGAGGGCATTTTCAAGCGCCTCACGCGAGCCAATATCGAGATGGTTCGTCGGCTCGTCGAGTATGAGAAGGTTCATCTTCGAGAGTATCAGCTTACACAGCGTAAGGCGTGCCTTTTCTCCGCCCGACAGAACGGATACTTTTTTCTCAATGTCGTCGCCCTTGAAAAGGAACAAAGCGAGAGCCGAGCGGATCTGCGTCTGCGTAAGACCGTCGTAACAGTTCCACAGCTCATCGAGAACGGTGTTATCGGGATCGAGATTCTGGTTTTCCTGATCGTAATAGCCGATATTTACGTTGTAGCCGTACTCATAGCTTCCGCTGTCTGCGGCGAGCTTTTCGGCGATTATTTTGATAAGCGTTGACTTGCCGCATCCGTTCGGTCCCGCGATAAAGAGATGATCGCGCTTCTTTACGAGAAATGATACGTCGTCAAACAGCGGCTTGTTTGGGTAAGACTTTGTAAGTCCCTTTACCGTGAGCACGTCGTTGCCGCTTTCGCCTGATTTTGTAAACGTCAAGCGGATATTCTCCGGAAGCGCGTCGGGACGGTCTACCTTTACCATGCGGTCGAGCGCTTTCTGACGGCTCTCGGCGGCGATAATATTGCGCTCGCGGTTCCACCTTCTCTGCTGCTCGATGTATGCTTCGATACGAGCGATTTCTTTTTGCTGATTTTTGTAGTGGCGTTCCTGTATCTCACGCATTTCGCGCTTGAGCTCGACAAAACGGGAGTAATTTCCGTTATAAAGCTCTGCGTGAGTGTTTTCAATCTCGAGCGTTTTGGTTGTAACGCGGTCGAGGAACCAACGGTCGTGAGATATGACGAGAAGCGTTCCGCGATATGACGAAAGAAAATCCTCAAGCCACGCGAGCGTTTCGACGTCAAGGTGGTTTGTCGGCTCGTCGAGCATCAGTATATCGGGTGAGGTTATAAGCTCGCGTGCGAGCGCAAGGCGGGTCTTTTGACCGCCCGAAAGCCCCGATATTTTGAGGTCGTGAAAACGCTCGTCGAATCCGAGATTTTTGAGTATGCCTTTGCAACGCGAGCGAAATTCGTATCCGCCCGCTCTCTTGAAGCGGTCGGCGAGCGAGGTGTAGGACGAGATAAGGCTTTCGTCAGACGGAGTTATCTCGAGCTGTGCACTTAAATCTTCAAGTCGCTTTTCGTCTGCGATAAGGTCGGCAAACGATTCAAGCATACCCTCGAGCATTGTACATTCGCCCTCGAGGCCCGTGTTCTGCTCAAGCATACCGACGG
>JAZSJI010000006.1:0-4135 GCA_045534235.1 Candidatus Flemingiibacterium sp.
GCGTCGGGCTTGATGATCCCGAGCGCGGTGTTGATGAAGCTGTTTACGCCGACAGCGTCAAAAGCGAAGGCGACAGGCTCGGGAATAAATTCCTTAACGGCGGAAACGATGTCGGTGGTCTTCGAGTTGATAGTAAGATCCGCGCCGCGCTTCTTTGCAAGCTCGAGCTTCTCGTCGGAGATGTCGATAGCAACGATCGGTCCCATACCGGAGAGCTTTGCGAACTGCACGAAGGACAGACCAACCGGTCCGAGTCCGAGCACAACGAGCGACTTGTTAGCCTCCATACCGAAGCGCTTCATAGTGGAAAGCACCTCGCGGAAGGTGATGATCATAGCGGACGATACGGGATCGAAATTAGCCGGAAGCTTACACTGACCGTAGGAGAACTCTGCGGGCATAATGCCGTCAGCCTCCTGCGCGTAAGCGTCGGTTACAATGTTGTATTCGGAGTAAGTACCCCAACCGCTGCTGTAGCCCTCGGGAACGTCGGACCAATACGGCATAAGCACAAGGTCACCGACCTTGTAGTTTCTGACCTTCGCGCCAAGCTCAACTACTCTGCCAACGCCCTCGTGACCGAGCACTACGGGATACTGATCGATGCCCTTGAACTTGCCGTGAATAATTTTTGTATCGGTGCCGTTGCAAACGCCGCAGCTCTCGATCTTAACGAGCGCGTCGTAATCGCCTATCTTCGGCATCGGCATACCGTCAACTATCTTCTTGGTTCCGTCTGCATAAACTACGTAGCTTCTCATAACAAAAATCCTCCTGAATGTATCTGATTTTATTTATTCTCTGCGTTGTATTCTTCGATGATGGCAACGCTCGCGCTACAGCCGATACGCTCTGCGCCCGCCTCGACCATAGCTCTGCAAGCCGCGAGATTGCGCACGCCGCCTGCCGCCTTGACCTTGATCTTGTCGCCAACCATATCCTTCATAAGCTTAACGTCCTCGACGGTCGCCGCACCCGTGCCAAAGCCCGTAGAGGTCTTGATATAGTCAGGCATAACCTCGAGCGCGATCTTGCACATTGTGCGCTTTTCGTCGTCGGTGAGATAGCAGTTCTCGAAGATGACCTTCGAGATAACGCCGTACTTTTTGCAAAGTGCAACAATGCGCTCCATCTCGTCTTTTAGATAAGCCACGTCACCGCATTTTAATTTGCCGACGTTTATAACGTAGTCGATCTCGCCTGCTCCGTTCTTAATAGCCTCCTCGGCTTCAAAAAGCTTGCACTCAACGGTGGTGATGCCGAGCGGGAAGCCTACAGCCGCGTCAACCTTGACGTCACTTCCCTTCAGATACTCCGCGCAAAGCGCAACCATTCCCGTGTTGACTGCAACCGAGCAGAAGCCGTACTTCTTTGCGTCGTCGCACACCTTTTTCAGCTGCTCGGGCGTAGTAGCCGCCGCAAGTATCGTGTGGTCAAAAAGTTTTGCAAAATTGCTCATTTACGTACACCTCCAAATATAGCATTACATCGTTATAAGTATATCACGTATTTCTAAAAATTTCAAGTAAAATTCTCAAAATATTTTAAACAAGCCTAAACTTCGGCAAATTAACAAAACCACCGCCCTATTTTTGTGCGATGTGACGGCATAAAAAGCAAAGATGCCCACGGTTTTGCCGTGAGCACCTTAAAATATTAACCAAGCTTTGCGATTGCTTCATCGGTTGCCGCAAGCTGTTCTACGAACTTCTCGCGCTTTGCCTTTTCAGCCTCGATGAGCTGTGCGGGAGCCTTTGCAACGAAGCCTTCGTTGGAGAGCTTCTTGTCAACTCTGTCGATCTCGGAGAGAATCTTTTCGCGCTCCTTGTTAAGGCGTTCCTTCTCCTTGGCAAAGTCGATAAGCTCGCCGAGAGGGATATAAACAGTAGCGCCCGTTGCAACTATCTGAACGGCGTTTTCATCGGCATAGCTGTCCACAAACTCGACCTCGGACGCGGACGCAAGCTTTACGAAGAACTTGACTGTATCGTCGCTGTAGGTCGCGCGATCAGCGGTAACGATGATTACCTTCGCCTTCTTCGAGGGCGCAACGTTCATATCGGCGCGGCGGTTACGGATAAGGCTTATCGCCTCAATAATCTTCGCCATCTGCGCTTCCTCCCACGGGAAAGCGAATGCGTCGTCGTACTTCGGATAGTCCGCGATCATGATAGACTCCGCATCGTGCGGAAGTGCCTGATAGATTTCCTCGGTGATAAACGGCATAAACGGATGCAGAAGCTTCAGCGTTTCTGTAAGCGCGTAGCAGAGCACGTTCTGCGCGTCGGTGTCACCCTCGGAAAGTCGCGGCTTGATAAGCTCGATGTACCAGTCGCAGAGGATATCCCAAACGAAGTCGTATATCTTCGCGAGCGCAACGCCAAGCTCGAACTTGTCAAGGTTAGCCGTAACCTCGCCGATAAGCGTGTTGAGCTTCGAGAGAATCCACCTGTCCTCCGCCTTGAGTTTCGCCGTCTCGGGAAGCTCTACCTTGTCGATGGTGAGATTCATCATCGCAAAGCGCGAAGCGTTCCAGAGCTTATTGGCGAAGTTACGCGCCGCCTCAACCTTCTTGTCGGAGTAGCGCATATCGTTTCCGGGCGAGTTGCCCATAACGAGCGCGTAGCGGAGCGCGTCTGCGCCGTAGTTGTCGATAATCTCGAGCGGATCAACACTGTTGCCGAGGGATTTTGACATCTTTCTTCCCTGCTCATCACGTACAAGACCGTGAATGAGTACGGTGTCAAAGGGTACGCTGTCGGTGTACTCGAGCGCCGAGAAGATCATTCTCGATACCCAGAACGTAATGATATCGTAACCGGTAACGAGCGTATTTGTGGGATAGAAGTACTTGAGGTCTTCGGTGATGTCCGGCCAGCCGAGAGTCGAGAACGGCCAGAGCGCGGAGCTGAACCACGTATCGAGGGTGTCCTCGTCCTGATGCATCGCGCCGCCGCACTTCGGGCATACAGAAATGCCGTTTTCGTCCGTGCAGACCTCGGTGTGTCCGCACTTTTCGCAGTAGAACGCAGGAATTCTGTGTCCCCACCAAAGCTGACGGGAAATACACCAGTCCTGGGTGTTCTCCATCCAATGGAAGTAGTTCTTGTCAAACCTTTCGGGCACGAACTTAATTCTGCCGTCGCGTACAGCCTCGATAGCGGGCTTTGCAAGAGGAACCATCTTAACAAACCACTGAAGCGAGATCATAGGCTCGATGGTAGTGCCGCAGCGGTAGCAGGTGCCGACCTCGTGAGTGAGGTCCTCGATCTCCGCAAGATATCCGCCTGCTTTAAGGTCCTCGACGATAGCCTTGCGCGCTTCATATCTGTCCATACCTGCGTACTTCGGATAATTGTCGGTGATCTTTGCATCCTCGGTGAGTACGACCTCCATGGGAAGATGACAACGACGTCCGACCTCAAAGTCGTTAGGGTCGTGTGCGGGCGTGATCTTAACGCAGCCCGTACCCTTGTCAAGCTGTGCGTGCTCGTCAGCAACTATCGGAATACGTCTGCCAACCAGCGGAAGCATAACGTACTTGCCGATCATATCCTTGTATCTTTCATCGTTCGGGTTTACCGCAACGGCGGTATCACCGAGAAGGGTTTCGGGACGGGTGGTGGCTACTTCAACGTCCCTGACGGCGCCAACGTGCGGATAACGGATATGCCAGAAGTGACCGTGCTGCTCCTCATAGTCGACCTCGGCGTTGGAAATGGAGGTCTTACAGTGAGGACACCAGTTGATGATCCTCTCGCCGCGGTAGATAAGTCCCTTGTCATAGAGGCGCTTGAATACCTCGCGCACAGCCTTGCTGCACCCCTCATCGAGGGTGAAGCGTTCACGGCTCCAGTCACAGGACGAGCCCATCTTCTTAAGCTGCTCGATAATTCTTCCGCCGTACTGACGCTTCCAGTCCCACGCGCGAACGAGGAACTGATCGCGGCCGAGGTCTTCCTTGGTAAGACCCTCCTTACGCATCGCCTCAACGATCTTCGCTTCGGTTGCGATGGACGCGTGGTCGGTGCCGGGAAGCCAGAGGGTAGCAAAGCCCTTCATTCTCTTATAGCGGATGAGGATATCCTGAAGAGTGTTATCGAGGGCGTGGCCCATATGAAGCTGACCGGTAATG
>JAZSJI010000154.1:0-5968 GCA_045534235.1 Candidatus Flemingiibacterium sp.
CATAATTGTAAGGTCGCCGGGAACTTCATATTTCTTACCGTAGAAAAATACGTTAACCATATTACTCATTATAATCAGTCCTTTCTCTAATCAATATTCATTGGGAAGCTCGTCAACCTCGTCGCAACGGAATACGGGGCCGTCCTTACAAACGTACTTTGCGCCTACGTTGCAGCGTCCGCATTTGCCGACACCGCATTTCATGCGAAGCTCAAGCGTTGTGTAAACCTGTGTTTTGTCAAAGCCAAGCTCCGTAAGGCCCTGAAGCGTGAACTTGATCATTATAGGCGGGCCGCAGAGAACTGCAATTTTGTTTGTATCAAAATTAAGCTCTTTTACAAAGTTCGGTACAAATCCGACGTGTCCGTCCCAACCCTCCTGCTCGCGGTCGATTGTGAGGTGGACGTGAACGTTTGCATCGTTCTGCCACTCCTCAATGATTTCCTTGTAGTCAAGCAGATCGTCCTTGGAGCGTGAGCCGTATACGATATCGATTCGACCGTATCTGTCGCGGTAGTGGCGGCAGTAGTTGATGACCGAACGAAGCGGCGCAAGTCCGACACCGCCGGCGATAAAGAGCATATCGTGGCCGGCGAACACATCGTCAACGGGGAACGGCTTGCCGTAAGGACCGCGCACGGTGATCATCTGACCGACCTCTGCGGCATGAAGCCACTCGGTAACACAGCCGCATTTCTTAATGGAAAATTCCATGTACTCAGTGTTCGTGGGAGAGGATGTAATAGAGAACATAGCCTCACCGACTCCGGGCACGGACAGCATAGCGCACTGACCCGGTCTGTGGTCAAACGCCTTTTTGCCGCCGGGTGTAACAACACGGAAGGTCTTGATATCGGGCGTATCGATACGGACATCGGTGATAACGCCCACAGCGGGAATTAAAGTTTCATTTGTATTAGCCATTGCTTTCGCCCTCCAATGCTTTCATAACCTTAACAATATTCATGGAGATAGGGCACTTCGCAAGGCATCTGCCGCATCCGACGCAGGAGAACATTCCGCCGTTGTTTTCGGGAAAATATACAAGCTTGTGCATAAATCTCTGACGGAAGCGTTCCTTTTGCGAGTTGCGGTTGTTGCCGTGTGCCATTCTCGTGAACTGCGAATACATACACGAGTCCCAGCAGCGATAGCGTACTACGCCGTCATTCGTTTTGAAGTCGCGTATGTCGTAGCACTGACAGGTCGGGCACACGAACGTGCATGTGCCGCATCCAAGGCAAGCCTCAGAGAGCTTTGCCCATTCGGGAGAGTTGAAGAATTTATCCGTCTTGCCGCCGCCAAAGGCGTCTGCCGTAAGAGTTGCGAGCGGAAGCTTTGCCATGCGTTCTTTGATGAGCGCTTTGTGAGTGTCAACGGCTTCTGTGTCACATTCCTCTGTGATGTCGGAGAGGGATGCGAGAAGAGCCTCGCCCTTTTCGGTTACGGCATTCAAATAGAGCTTATCGTCAGTCTTGTGACATACGATATCTCCCTCAGGATTTGCCGCGTCAATGCCAAATGTGCCGCAAAAGCAGGTTTCAAGCGGACGCAGGCAGGAAACGGACATGATAACTCCGTGCTCACGACGGTTTTTGTAGAAGGTGTCAACGGGCTCTTGTAAAAATACCTTGTCGAGTACACTCATCGCGCGTACGTCGCATGCGCGTGCGCCGAAGATAACAAAATCTTCATGCTCGTCGCGTATGTCGATTACGTCGATCTTCTTACCTTCCATTTTGAACTTCATGAGATCTTCACTCTGGGGGAAGAAGAAATCCTTAATTCCGCGTACTGTGTTAAGAGCATCGGAAAGAGTAGTGCCGTCAGTCCACTTTGCGAACTTTGCGCCCTCTGTGGAATCGGTCGGGATATAGAGCGATCTGCTTTGTGCGACAGCGGCAAAGAGAAAGTCGAGCTTATCAAGTGAAATCTTACGCATTCTTATCGCCCCTTTCCACAGCCTCACCGGGCTCCATATCGTCAAGCGTGTAGTTTACAAGCGGCGCGCGGCTTCCTGCCTCGGCACCTGCCTGATATTCGCCCCACATCTCGTTGATATCCTTTATAAACTTGCGGTTTAAGAGATGAAGCGGTATGCTCTCGGGACATACTCTCGAGCACTCACCGCAGTCCGTGCAGCGTCCTGCAACGTGAAACGCTCTTATGATATGGAACATTTTCTCTTCAAAGCTGTCGGACGGTGCCTTGGATTCAACGCCCGAATCGGGATTGTCAAATACGCACTTTTCGCATGTGCACGCAGGGCACACATTGCGGCAGGCGTTACATCTGATGCAGCGTGACAGCTCGCCCTGCCAGAATTCAAAGCGCTCGTCGGGAGTCATAGCCTCAAGGCGCGCGACCTCGTCAAAGCGGTTAGAGTCGATAGTGTCGCCGTCCTCGCCGATAAGCTCATCGTAAGCGACGTGCTTCTTGGATTTGCAGCTCTTGCATCTTTCAGCGAGCAGCTCCTCGCGGGGCAGAGTAAGTACGCCGTCCCACAGAGTTTCTACGTTTACATTATCGCCGTCGAAGCTGATATCCTTGATAGCGTCAGCCTTGTCCGCGAGCTTCTTATTGTCAAACATTCCTTCGCACGGAATACCGATTACGTATACCTTTTCGCGGTCAATACGGTGCTCGGTGAGGAGCTGGTTGAAGCTGTATGTATCGCACGGCTTCATGAATACCGCGATCTTGCCGTCATCCTTGCGTGTTTCGGAAACGAGGTACTTTGAGAGATTGGGACTTGCAAAATCGCCGAAATAAAACTCGCTGAGAGCTTGCTCGGCGCTTGTGAACACACCGGGAGTTACGTCATAGCAAAACTCTCCGCGCTTCCATGCGAGTACGCGTGTGACGGTACCGCTCTCGAGAAGCTCCGATGCTCTTTTTATAAGCTTTTCGCGTATTACTTCTTGCATCGCAGATCCTCCAATCTCTTGTTCTTACCAAGCGAAATTACTTTTTCTGTGAAATCGTTCATCGTAGACGCAAACTTTGCGCCCTCTGCCGCAGATACCCATTCAACTCGGGTGCGCTCACGCTCTATACCGAGATAGTCGAGCATCGAGAAGAGAAGCGACATACGGCGGCGTGCATAGTAGTTGCCGGACGTATAGTGGCAGTCGCCGGGGTGACATCCGCATATGATAACGCCGTCAGCGCCGCGCTGAAACGCGCGCAGAATGAACATCGGGTTTACTCTGCATGAGCAGGGAACGCGGATGATTTTAACGTCCGCGGGATACTGAAGGCGGTTGGATCCGGCAAGGTCCGCACCGGCATATGAACACCAGTTACAGCAGAACGCTACTATAAGCGGTCGGAAATCTTTATTCAGTTCTGACATATAGCATCCACCTCCGCCATAATTTGATTATTCTTGAATCCGTTTAAGTCCATTGCGCCCGACGGACAAGCGACGGTACAAGCGCCGCAGCCCTGACATACCGCAGGATTTACGGTTGCAACACGGCGAATCTTGGTAGTTCTGTCAGGCATTCTGAATTCCTTATCGGAATAAGTGATAGCTCCGTACGGACATACGCGCTCGCAACTCGAGCAGCCGTTGCACATCATTTCGTTAGACTGTGCGACACACGGGTTGCCCGTGAGCTTATCCTTGCAGAGAAGCCCGATAACCTTGGATGCCGCCGCACCTGCCTGCGACACCGTTTCGGGGATATCCTTAGGACCCTGGCAGGTTCCCGAAAGGAATACGCCCGCTGTGGGGGATTCTACGGGACGAAGCTTGGGGTGCGCTTCTGTAAAGAAGTCATTGGTATCCATTGATGCGGTGAGCATCGTGGCAAGCTCTCTTGCGGATTTGCTGGGCTCGATAGCCGCGGCAAGTACAACGAGGTCTGCATCGATATGGAGCTGTTTACCTGCGATAAGGTCGGACGCCTGAACCTTCAGCTTGCCGCCCTCGGGTGACACCTTGCCGACCATTCCCTTGACGTAGTGAACGCCGTATTCCTCAACAGCGCGGCGATAGAACTCGTCAAACGCCTTGCCGGGTGTACGCACGTCTATGTAGAACACATAAACGTCGGTGTCAGGGTATTTGTCGCGCGTGAGCATTGCGTGCTTCGCGGTGTACATACAGCATATCTTCGAGCAGTATTCCTTGCCTTTTTGGGCACAGCTTTCACAGCGCGAGCCTACGCACTGCACGAATACGATGGTATGAGGATGCTCACCGTCGGAAGGACGGAGAAGCTTGCCCGCGGTAGGACCTGCTGCGTTGGTGAGGCGCTCAAACTCGAGCGAGGTGATGATGTCCTTCGACTGGCTGTACGCGAACTCGTCGAATTTCTACATCGAGATCGGCTCATAGCCCGTCGCAACGACGATAGCGCCGTACTTTTCTTCTATATATTCATCCTTGGCATTGTAGTCGATAGCGCCTGCGGTGCAGACCTTCGCGCATACGCCGCACTTGCCCGTTTTGAGCATCGTACAGTAGTCTGCATCGATAGTTGCTACCTTCGGTACGGCCTGCGCGAAGGGAATGTATATCGCGCGGCGGTTGTCCATGCCGAGATTAAATTCGTTGGGAACCTTTTTCTGCGGACACTTTTCTGTGCAAAGTCCGCAACCCGTGCATATGTCCTCCTTGACGTATCGCGCCTTTTTCTTTATGGTAACGTCAAAATTGCCGACAAATCCGCGAACCTCGCTCACTTCAGAGTAGGAGAATATGCGGATATTTTCGTTCTGCGCCGCATCAACCATCTTAGGGGTGAGTATGCATGCCGCACAGTCGAGGGTGGGGAAGGTTTTGTCAAGCTGTGCCATCTTACCGCCGATAGTCGGCTTGGTTTCAACGATGTCTACGGGGAAGCCTGCATCTGCGATATCAAGCGCGGTCTGGATACCTGCGATACCGCCGCCGATGACGAGCGCGCGCTTGGTAACGGGCGACTCACCGGGGGTAAGAGGTGTGTTGAGATTTACCTTTGCAACAGCGGCTTTGCCGAGAATTATCGCTTTCTCGGTACCCGTCGCCATATCCTTGTGTATCCACGAGCACTGCTCACGGATATTTGCGATCTCAACCATGTACGGGTTAAGACCTGCCGCCGCCGCAGTTTTGCGGAAGGTGGCTTCGTGCATACGCGGCGAGCAGGAGCATACCACGATGCCCGTAAGATTGTGTTCTCTGATAGCATCCTTTATAAGATCCTGACCTGCCTGAGAACACATATATTGATAGTTGGCGCTATGTACGACGCCCGGTTCTTTTGCGAGTGCTTCAGCTACGGCGACAACGTCAACGGTTCCCGCGATGTTGCTTCCGCACCAACAAACGAATACTCCGATTCTTTGCATATGTTTTATCCTTTCGGTGGTTTACTTCGCGTATTTTCTGAATGCGCTCATTATCGCCTGCTGGGGCATATCCTCGTCGATAAGCGCAGGAACATCGTCAGCCTTCAGGTGATTTGCGCCCTTTTCGCGTATAACGGACAGGCGTACCGCCTCAATAAGCTTTGCCGGCTCAACGCCGCGCGGACAACGCTCCACGCACGCAAAGCAGGTGAGGCATTTGTATATGGACTCAGAGGACAGAAGTGGCTCAAGCTCTCCCGATTCTACCATATACACAAACTCATGCGGATGGTACTCCATCTCGTCGTACGACGGGCAGGTTGCACTGCACTTGCCGCATTTCATACATTTTCTCGGATTAACGCCGGATATGCGAAGGATTTCTTCGACGCGGCGCTCGTTTTTATTTTGCATCGCTATCCTCCTTGGCTCCGAGAGCCTCCGCTAAAAGCTCTGTGAAATAAACGACGGGAAGCTTGCTTCCGTTCTTAATAAGATTGTAGCGGCAGAGCGGACACGCGGTGATTATCATATCAGCACCGTGGCTCGCCGCGCTGTCAGCGACGGTGTTGCTCTTCTTTTTCGCGGACTCCGCATCCTCAAGCGCGATATATCCGCCGCAGCATTC
>JAZSJI010000059.1:0-6839 GCA_045534235.1 Candidatus Flemingiibacterium sp.
CAGCCCGTTATGGTAAACGAGCCGTCGGTCGAGGAGTCCTACGAGATCATCCGCGGCATCAAGCACTACTACGAGGACTATCACGGCGTTATTATAAGCGACGAGATTGCAAAGCGCGCCGTAACCCTCTCCGAGCGTTACATCACCGACCGCTTCCTTCCCGATAAGGCTATCGACCTTATCGACGAGGCAGGCGCGCACGTTTCGCTCTCGAACGTGCTTCTCGACGATTTTAACGTAATTTCAAACGACCTTTCCGAAAAGCGCTCCAAGCTCGAAGCGCTTGAGGTTGCAAACGACGAAATTCCCGACGAGGAGCGCTACCGTCATATAGCGGAGCTTAAGACCGAGGAGATGCGCCTTGCAGAGCGCGTTGAGGAGCTCCGTCCTGCCATCGAAAAACGTCCAGAGGTTACGGCTGAGCATCTTGCTGACGTAATCGAAATTTGGACGGGTATTCCTGCGACGAGCATTACCGAAAACGAATTTTTACGTCTTGATAAGCTCGAAGCGCGTATCAAGGAGCACATCATCGGTCAGGACGCGGCTGTATCCGCGGTCGTTCGCGCGATAAAGCGCGGACGCGCCGGAGTTACGAGCAAGCGCAAGCCCGTGTCGTTCATATTCGCAGGCCCTACCGGCGTCGGCAAGACCGAGCTTGTCAAGACCATAGCACGCGACCTCTTTAATACTCCCGACGCGCTCATTCGCGTAGATATGTCCGAATATATGGAAAAGCACGCGGTGTCAAAGATAATCGGCTCGCCTCCCGGCTACGTCGGCTTTGACGAGGCGGGACAGCTCACTGAAAAGATACGCCGTCATCCCTACTCCGTTGTGCTCCTCGACGAGATCGAGAAGGCACACCCCGACGTCTTAAATATCCTTCTTCAGATACTCGATGACGGTAAGATCACCGATTCCCACGGACGTGTGGTCGACTTCTCCAACACGATACTCGTTATGACAACCAATGCAGGCTCGTCCGTCGGAAGCGCACGTGCAGGCTTTGGTGGTGCGGATAACACCTCTCTTGCCGAAAACAAGACCGAGAAATCCCTCTCCGAGTTCCTGCGCCCCGAGTTCATCAACCGTATCGACGAGATAATCACCTTCCGCGCACTTGAGGAGGAGGACTTTGCACGCATTGCCGCAATTATGCTCGGCGAGCTTCGTGATGCTCTCGCAGAGCGCGATATGAAGTTCACGTGGACAGACGAGGCTGCGGCGCTTATCGCGAAGAACTCCTATTCACGCAAGTACGGTGCGCGTAACCTTCGCCGTTATATCCAGACAGAGGTTGAGGATAAGCTTGCCGCAGAAATTATCTCAAGCTACGACAAGGCACTCTCGCTTGCCGCTCTTACTGTACGCGACGGCGCCCTCGCGTTTGAGCTTGTATGAAGATAAACGAAACAGCCGAGGCGTGGTACAACCAGACCATCGAGCAGGCTGAAAAGAAGTTTGATACAGACCGCGGACGCGGACTTACGCGAGCGGCATACGCAAAGTCGCGGCGTGAGCACGGTCAAAACAACGTCTACACCAAGAAAAGCAGCGATTTTAAAAAGCTTATTCCGACTGACTATGCGGCGCTTCTGCTTATAGTCGCGCTTATAGCCGCATCGGTTTTTGAGGTTCCGCTCGCATCGGGTGCCATACTTCTGATGCTGCTTGTCAACTATGCAGCGGCGCTGTTCACGTATTTCAAGGCACAAAAGGTGCTCGACGGTATGGTTGAGTATTCCCTGCCGACCGCCAAGGTCATCCGCGACGGCAAGCTTATGCTCGTTGATATGCGTGCGCTCGTTCCGGGCGACGTCATATATCTCGGTGCCGGCGACGTTGTTCCTGCTGACTGCCGCCTTGCCTCGTCCGACGGGCTTTACATCAACGAGTCACCGCTTACGGGTGCAAGATCGTCCGTTTTCAAGGATGCGGATTTCACGCATTTTACGGAAACGCTCTCTATCGAAAACCAAAAGAATATGGCATTCGCCACAACTATCGTCACCGCAGGAACCGCACGAGCGATAGTCGTCGCGACGGGCGATAAAACAGCGGCACGCCTTCTTGATAAGGTAAAGCCACTTGCAACACACGAAAATTTAAGAATACTGCAAACGCTGAAAAAATACTGCTCCGTCTGGTCGCTTTCAATGCTTGCGCTTGTGTTCGTGATAACAGTCGTCAATCTCTTTGCTCCAAGCTCATACGGCGTGTTCGGTGCCTTTTTAACCGGTATTTCCCTTGCTGTCGCGGCGATGAGTGAGCTTTACGTTACGTTTGGCTACATAATCGTCGGCTGCGGCGTGTTCGGCGCGATGAAGCGCCGCCGCGACGTAAACGTCGGCGCTATTATAAAGAACGCCGAAAAGCTTGCAGACTTAAAGGAGCTAACAACGCTTATCGTCCCCAAGGACGGCGTTATAACAAGCTCGCATTCCGTGGTCGATAAGATATACACCTCGCGCACGCTCTACAGCGCGACTGACGTCGACCGAGTGGAACGCATACGCAGTGCGGTGCTTGCAGGCGTCATCTCCACGGGTATATACGGCGCAGGACTTACGACTCTCGCTGAAAGCTCGCGCAAAATAACGCCCGAGGAGGAAGCGATAATCGACGTTGCGCAGTCGCTCTCGCTCTATAATAGCAACATCGACAAATCCCACCCGATAATCGAGCACGTTCCGGCAGGCGGCGCATCAAAATTCGAAACCACGCTGACCGTCGACTCCGACACGCGTTATCTGGCAGTCTGCCGCGGTGACGCCGAGGCGATACTAAACGCCTGCGAGTTCTACGTTGAAAACGGGCGCATATTCAAAATGACGACCGACGACCGGCTTGAATTTCTCTCCGTAGCCTCGAGCCTTACAAAAAGCTCTTACCGCGTCGTGGCGATGGGTACGGGTGTTACGGGCTACAATAATCTCCAGCGCATCGGCTCAATACAGTCCGACCTCACCTTCGAAGGCTTTCTCGCGATACGCGAGCCGCTTAATACAGGCATAGCGCAGACAATATCAAGACTCAAATCGGCGGGTGTACGCGTCATTATGGCGACTGACTGCTTTGCACAAAACGATAAGTACATCGCAATGTCCGTCGGTATTATCGAAAACGAAAACCAGATACTCTCGGGAGCAAAGGCAGACACGATGCACGAGGATCTGCTTCGCACCAATCTGCCGCTTTACAATATGTATGTCGGCGTATCAAAGCCGCAACTTGCAAAGATCGTCAAAATGATGCAGGACGACGGCGAGCGCGTCGGACTTCTGACGGGCGGTATCAGCGGTGCGCTTCTTTTAAAGAGCGCAAACGTCGGCTTTACGCAAAGCATTACCATATCGCCGAAGGCTAAACGCTCGGGCATTGATATTCGCTCCAGGCAAACGCCTGCATACTCGCGTATAGCGGGCCGCGGAAGCTTTGAATCCGAGGCCTTGAAGCTGATCTCCGACGTAGTTGTTTCAAATGCAGACGATCAGGGCGGCGGTGGATTTTCCGCTGTCGTATCCGCGCTTGAATATTCACGCACGATATATCGCAACCTTCTTCGAATGGTCAGATACTTAACCACATCGCAGCTTGCACGCGTGTTTATCACGCTTGGCTCGCTTATAGTGGGCGTAACTGCGCTGACGCCGGTACAGCTTATTTTCGGCGGACTGATAATCGATTTTGCGGCAATAATCGCATCCGCATTCGCAAGACCGCCTCACAACGTGCTATCCCAAAAGGACAACGTTGAGGAGTCGCTCGAGCGACCGCTTATGATGAACATTCGAGCGACGCTCTTCGCGCTGACGGAAGCACTTTTGGTGCTGCTTATCCACCCCGTTCTGAACGGCCTTGGATTTGCAATCGGTGCCGCAGAGTTTTCGTCTGCCGCATTTATCACGTTTACCGTGTGTCAGCTTATCACGTTTGCGTCGCTTGCATCCGAAAAAAGCATCTTCCGTCCGGGCGTTCGCATCTCGACAAGCTACACGCTCTTTGGCGTCGGTATCGTGCTGTTTATAGCCCTCGCGATGCTCATACCATCGCTTGGCAGCACTTTCGGTATCACAGTGCTCTCGCTTCCTGCGATAATAGCCTCGGCTATAGTGTCGCTTCTGACGCTCGCTCTAAATGAGGTTTATAAAATCGTTGCAGGCAGTGAAAAGCTGGACGGTCTCCGAAAAAAATTCCCCTTTATTCCCTTTTCTCGCTAAAATATTGACAACCCTTCGAGGTTGTGATATAATTTTATATTGATGTAAAACATATTCTTTGGAGGACACATAAAATGAAATGGACAGGACTTAACGAGCTTCGTGAGAAGTATCTTTCCTTCTTTGAGTCGAAGGGACATCTGCGACTTCCGAGCTTCTCGCTCGTTCCCAACAACGACAAATCGCTTCTGCTTATAAACTCGGGTATGGCGCCGATGAAGAAGTTCTTCACGGGCGAGGTCGAGCCCCCGCGCCGCCGCGTTACCACCTGCCAGAAGTGTATCAGAACACCCGACCTTGAGCGTGTCGGCAAGACTGCGCGTCACGGTACTTACTTCGAGATGCTCGGTAACTTCTCCTTCGGTGACTACTTTAAGGAAGAAGCTATCGCGTGGGCGTGGGAATTTCTCACCGTTACCCTTGAAATTCCGAGTGAGCTTCTCTGGCCGTCCATTTACGAGAAAGACGACGAGGCTTACGATATCTGGGTAAACAAGATCGGCGTAAATCCCGCGCACGTTGTACGCCTCGGTAAGGCGGACAACTTCTGGGAGCACGGCTCCGGTCCTTGCGGCCCCTGCTCGGAGATCTACTTCGACCGCGGAGAAAAGTACGGCTGCGGCTCGCCCGACTGTAAGCCTGGCTGTGACTGCGACCGCTATATGGAAATTTGGAACAACGTATTCTCACAGTTCAACAACGACGGCAACGGCAACTATACCGAGCTTATTCAGAAGAATATCGACACCGGTATGGGCCTTGAGCGTCTCGCTTGCGTAATGCAGGGCGTGGACAACCTCTTTGAGGTCGACACCGTAAGAAGCGTTCTTGATACCGTATGTAAGATTGCGGGCAAGACCTACGGTAACGGTGGCGACGATGACGTTTCCATTCGCGTTGTAACCGACCATATCCGTTCCGCTACGTTTATGATCTCGGACGGCGTTATTCCCTCCAACGAGGGACGTGGCTACGTGCTTCGCCGAATTCTTCGTCGTGCGGCACGTCACGGCAAGCTGCTTGGTATCAATCGCCCCTTCCTTACCGAGCTTTGCGAGGTAGTGGTTGAGACCAACAAGGCAGGCTACCCCGAGCTTGTAGAAAAGCACGACTACATCATTAAGGTAATTTCTATGGAAGAAGAGCGCTTCGATGCAACTATCGACGCAGGTCTCTCCATTCTCTCTAACCTCATCAAGCGCGCACTCGAGGGCGGCGCTGATACCATCTCGGGCGACGAGGTGTTCAAGCTTTACGACACCTTCGGCTTCCCGATCGACCTTACACGTGAGATTGCGGCCGAACAGAATCTTGGTATCGACGAAGAAACCTTCACAAAGCTGATGAACGATCAGAAAGAGCGCGCAAGAAACGCTCGCGGCAACATCAGTGGTTGGAGCGACAGCTCTAAACTGCTCCTTGAGGGAATGCCCAAGACCGAATTTACCGGTTACGGAAACACCGTCACCGACGGTGCAAAGGTGCTCACTATAATCGTTGACGACGAGAGCGTTGACACCGTTACCGAGGGCGACTTCACTCTCATTCTTGACAAGACTCCCTTCTATGGCGAGGGCGGCGGTCAGGTAGGCGACTCGGGTACTATCTACGACAGCGACACTATGATCTCTGTTACCGACACAAAGAAGTCCGACGGCGTTTATATCCACCTTTGCACGCTCGCAAACGGCGACGTTAAGGTTGGCGACACCGTTCGCGCAGAGGTTGACAGCGCACGCCGCTCGTCTATTATGCGCAACCACTCCGCGGCACACCTTCTTCAGGCGGCACTTCGTCAGGTGCTCGGCTCGCACGTTGAGCAGGCAGGCTCATACGTTGACGAGCAGCATTGCCGCTTCGACTTCACTCATTTCGCGGCGCTCACCGCTGAAGAGATCCAGAAGGTTGAGGCTCTTGTAAACGCTCACATTCTCCTTGGCGAAGAAATCGTTACCAAGGAAACCGATATCGACACTGCAAGAAGCGAGGGCGCTATGGCGCTGTTTGGCGAAAAGTACGGCGACGTCGTTCGTATGGTAAAGATGGGCACGTTCTCCACCGAGCTTTGCGGCGGTCCTCCCCTTGACAACACCGCGAAGGTAGGTCTTTTCAAGATAGTCGGCGAATCGTCTGTTGCGGCAGGCGTACGCCGTATCGAAGCTATTACCGGTCTTGGCGTACTCGGCTACATCAAGGAGCAGGAGAAGGCTATTATCGACACCGCAAAAGAGATGAAGACCAATCCCGCAGAGATAGTTAAGCGTGCAGCACAGCTCACCGAGGAGCTTAAGAGCGCAAAGAACGAAATTGATGCACTTAACGCAAAGATCGCGGCTTCCAAGACCGCCGATATTATGAATAACGCGGTTAAGGTTGGCGCAGTTACCGTTGTTGCCGCTGTAACCGAGGGTATGACGCCCGATGCGGCTCGTCAGGTCATCGACGACCTCAAGGCAAAGGACGACGCAGTCGTTGCTCTTCTCGCAACAAACGTTGACGGCAAGCTTAATCTCGTTTGCGGATGCGGCAAAGCGGCTGTAGCGGCAGGCGCGATGGCAGGCAAGATCGTCGGCGCGGCGGCGGCTATTGCAGGCGGTAAGGGCGGCGGACGTCCCG
>JAZSJI010000075.1:0-11896 GCA_045534235.1 Candidatus Flemingiibacterium sp.
GTTCGTGGTGAGGGTGAAGCGGAAGTTTTTGCCCGCCGCCTTTTCGACCGAGCGAGCGTATGCAACGAGCTGCTTTACGACATCGAAGTTCATTAGCGGTTCTCCGCCGAAAAAGTCGACCTCGAGGTTGCGGCGCGTGCCCGAATTTGCGATGAGGAAGTCGAGCGCCTGCTTGCCGACCTCAAAACTCATAACGGCACGCTCGCCGTGGTATTTGCCCTGACTTGCAAAGCAGTATGAGCAGTTTAAGTTGCAGGTGTGCGCGATATGTAAGCACAGCGCCTTTACGACGCCCTTGGATTTTTCTTTAAGGCTTCCTGCGAGCGGCTCGAACGTGTCGGGCGCGAAAAGCTGACCTGCCGCGCGAAGTGCTTCGATCTGCTCACAGCATTCGTCAAATTCATCGGCGGTGATGCCGTGCTTTGTTATAATTTCGGATTTTAATGCCTCTTGATCGGCGTCCTCGTAGCGCTCGATGATGTCATAAGCGACTTCGTCCACAACGTGAACCGAGCCGGAGTAGATATCGAGCACGATGTTAAGTCCGCCGAGCTTATAGCAATGTATCATAGTTAATCTCCTTAAATCAAAAAAGCCGCCATGCGGCGGCATTTTTTGTGATTATTTCTCGCAAGCCTGGTTAGCAATACCGCAGCTGGTCTTGCAAGCGGACTGGCAAGAGGTCTGGCACTCGCCGCAGCCGCCGTTCTTCGCACTGTCGCAAAGGCTCTTGGTAGCAAGGGTCTTGATGCGGGTGGTCTTGTTCTCGCAAGCCTGGTTAGCAATACCGCAGCTGGTCTTGCAAGCGGACTGGCAAGAGGTCTGGCACTCGCCGCAGCCGCCGTTCTTCGCGCTGTCGCAAAGGCTCTTGGTAGAGAGAGTAGTAATATGTTTCATTTTGGTTGTACTCCTTAAATAATAGATTTGCATTATTACTTACATTATACCACGCAAAAAGCGAGAAGTCAACATTATAACGCCAAAAAGTTTGAAATAATTTATTCGTGCACACAAAATTCGCCGAGGCAGGAATAAATCACGCTCTTTTTACGCATAATTACAGTAAACGAAAAAAGAAAATATTTTTCCAAAACCTATTGACAAACAGATTTCGTTGTGATATAATATCGTACGTTGAATAAATCCATTGGGGATTTGTGTAATGGCAGCACGACAGACTCTGACTCTGTTTGTGGGGGTTCAAATCCCTCATCCCCAGCCAGAAGTAAAGCCTTGGAATGTCGCTTATTCCAAGGCTTTTTCGTTGCTTTTTGATGTAATAATATTTGCTTTTTTGCTGATCTATTCACGTTTATACCGATCCGTTATGTCGGCTCAATGTCGGCTTTTTTTATCTTTGTGGGGAAGCGACGGATGCGATGGTTGGCTGTAGCACATATATTATATAAAAATCTTGAATAATGTTGATATTACAATATTTTTGTGATAAAATTAATATAAGGTTAAGCACTGACGTAAATATATCTGGTAAAGGAACCATATAGATACGTAAAAAAATAGAAATACGAGGCAAAGCTTATGAATATCGCATTCGCCGGCATCAGACACAGCCATATTTTCGCACTTTACAGAGAGGCAATGTCACAGGAAAACGTCAGTGTAATTGGCTGTTTTGAGGAAAACGAGCAGGTTAGAGATGAAATTTTCGCATCACGCGGCATCGAGTTTAATTATGCGAGCTACGAGGAAATTCTGTGTGACGGCCGTGTTGAAGCTGTGGCTATAGGCGACTATTTTTCCAAAAGGGGAAGAATGATAATTGCCGCCCTTGAGCACGGCAAGCACGTGATATGCGATAAACCCATATGCACCTCGCTGGCGGAGCTTCATGAGATAGATCGCCTGACAAAAGAAAAAAATCTGCACGTTCACTGTATGCTTGATCTGCGCTTTATGCCGCAAGCCGAAAGAGTACGTGAACTCGTGTGCTCGGGAGAGATCGGTAATGTGCTTAATGCCTCGTTTACTGCGCAGCATCATTTGGCTTACGGAATACGCCCGGATTGGTATTTCGAGGAGGGAAAGCACGGCGGCACGATAAACGATATCGGCATACACGGCATCGACCTTCTGCGCTTTATAACAGGCAAAAATCTCACAAAAATACACGCGGCAAGAACGTGGAACGCATTCGCTGATAAAGTGCCGAGCTTTATGGACAGTGCACAGTTTATGGTGGAAATGGACGGTATGGCGGTTATGGCTGACGTTTCTTATTCTGCACCGAAATGTGCGGCGCTTCCGACGTTTTGGGACGTTTACCTTTGGGGCACGCACGGCATGATAAATTTTAGGGCGGCAGATAATCGTATCAGCATTTATCGAAATACAAAGGATGTTATCGAATGTAGTGCGTGTGAGCCGAGATTTATCGGATGCTTAAGGGATGCAATAAACGGCGCGCATCCGATCATAAATACCGCGGATACTATTGAGTCTGCCCGTCAAGTGCTGTGTATCCAGGAGTACGCCAACGGAAATAAAGGGGTTCGGATATGAAAAAGTCAGACGTTACAAAAGAAAAAATACTCCGTGCAGCGGAGTTGTCATTTGGAGAGCGCGGACTGTACGGCGCGCGCGTTGATGAAATTGCGGCGCTTGCAGGCGTCAACAAACGAATGATATATGCGCACTTTGGCAGCAAAGAGGATTTATACGTTGCCGTGCTTGATGAGGTGTACAGCCGTATTGCCGATAAAGAGCAGCAGATACTTTCTGATGATGCAGACCCGGCAGAGCTTATGCGAAAAAATATCGAGGGTAATTTTGAATTTTTATGCGACAATCCAACCTTCGTAAAAATGGTGCTTTGGGAGAACTTAAACGGCGGCGAGTATTTGAAGCGCTCCGTTGCCAAAACGAAAAAGGGTGCATCGTTTCTTATGGTGCGCGATATTTTGGAGAGAGGGATAAAACGGGGCGTTTTTCGCGATGATATCGACATTGAAGAGGTTATTTTATCAAGCCAGATGTTTGTGTATTCCTATTTCTCAAACATGTACACGATGTCATATATAATGGATAGAGATTTTCTGGGCGAGGAATCTGTAAAAAGGCGCTGTCGGCATATAACGGATATGATTTTAGGTCATATCTTAAAAGATGGTGTGATCAAATAAACTGTACGGCTGTCCGATTTTTTTGGACAGCCTGATTTTTCTGTTTTTTTTCAAAAGCATTGACTAATGACGAAGAATGTGGTATAATCAAAAGTAACCAAACGGTTACTAAATACTTATGGAGGGTTATACATATGTGGACGGAAGAAAAGCTTGACGAGCTGCTCTCACAGCCGTCAGAAGCACTCGTAGAGGATATGAAAAAGATAGACGGCGATATTATGGTTCTCGGTGCAGGCGGTAAAATGGGACCAACACTGTGCACTCTTGCAAAGAACGCTATTCGCAAGGCCGGCATTGAAAAGCGTGTTATCGCCGTTTCGCGTTTTACCGATCCAATCGCAACCAGACTGCTTAACCAAAACGGAGTTGAAACGATAAGCTGCGACCTGCTTGACACCGATAAGCTGCGTGCACTTCCTGATGTTAAAAATATCATCTATATGGCAGGCAGGAAATTTGGCACGGACGGCTCCGAGTGGCAGACCTGGGCGATGAATTCCACACTTCCTGCGTTTGTAGCAGAAAAATTTGGGGGCGCAAATATCGTCGTGTTCTCGTCCGGTAATATCTATCCTATTGTTCCGCTGTCATCAGGCGGATGCACCGAGGATGACAGAGTCGGGCCTATAGGTGAATATGCGATGAGCTGTCTTGCGCGTGAGCGTGCTTTTGAATATGCGGCAAACAAATATAGTTCTAAGGTGTTCATCTATCGCCTGAATTTTGCAGTTGATCTTCGCTACGGTGTACTTTACGATATGGCTCAGAAGATAATTGACGGCACTCCGATTGATATAACCACCCCTGCGCTTAACTGTATCTGGCAGGGAAGTGCTAACGAGATTGCAATACGCGGACTGCTTCACGCACAGTCGCCTGCAAAGATAATGAACGTGACAGGCCCCGAAACCGTATCGATACAGAAGGCCGCGAGGGCACTTGCGAAATACCTTGGCAAAGAAGCGATTTTCGAGGGCGATGCAGGCACAGACGCTTATCTGAATGATGCTTCAGAGGCTATGGAAATATTCGGATATCCTTCTGTGAGCATAAAAACGCTCATACGCTGGCAGGCAGAGTGGATACTCGACGGCGGCCGCTCGCTCGGTAAGCCGACTCACTTTGAGGAAAGGAAGGGCAGCTATTAAAAATGGACAGACGCTCAAAAGCTATTGAAATATTAAAGGCGGGAACGGTTATTCCTGCAACTCCACTTGCGCTTACAGCAGAGCGGAAATTTGACGAGGCAGCCCAAAGGCGTCTTACGAGGTACTATCTCGAAGCAGGTGCAGGCGGTATAGCAACGGCTGTGCACAGCACGCAGTTTGAGATACGTGACCCAAAGATAAATCTGTTTGAAACGGTAATTAAGACCGTTTCCTCGGTTATCGACAGTTTTGAGGCGCAGACGGGCAAGACTGTCGTTAAGGTATGCGGTGTTTGCGGTGTTACAAAGCAAGCGGTATATGAAGCACAGCTCGCAAAGGAGTGCGGCTACGATGCGGTACTGCTGAGTCCCGGGGGACTTGGTTATTTTGATGAGGAATATATGATAGAGCGCACCAAGGCTGTGGCAGCGGTTATGCCCGTTATAGGCTTTTACCTTCAGCCGTCGGTTGGCGGACGGATTTTCACATATTCCTATTGGGAGAGATTATGCGAGATAGAGGGTGTTGTCGCAATAAAGTGTGCACCGTTCAACCGCTATCTTACACACGACGTTGTCCGTGCCGCGACACTTTCAAGCCGTGCGGAAGATATCACCCTCTACACGGGAAATGACGACAACATTGTTGTCGATCTACTTACCGAATACCGCTTTATAAAGGACGGAAAAACTGTTACGGGACGCTTCTCGGGCGGACTTCTTGGACATTGGTGCGTTTGGACAAGACGCGTTGTTGAGATGTTTCCTATGCTTCGTGGAGCAGAGCCGAGTGTAGAACTCTTATCTCTTGCCGCCGAAATAACGGATGCAAATGCCGCGATTTTCGATGCGGCACACAATTTCGCGGGCTGTATTCCCGGAATACACGAGATACTTCGGCGTCAGGGACTTCTTGGGGGAATATGGTGCTTAAACCCTGATGAGGTGCTATCTGACGGTCAGGCCGAAGAGATTGAAAGAGTCTGCAAGGCTTATCCGCATCTTTGTGATGACAAATTCGTGGCGGAATTTCTTTCAAATTACAAGGAATAAAGAGGTGCGCTATGTTTAAAATCGGTATAGTCGGAACGGGACTTATCGCGGGCGCTCACGCCAAGGCGATTGCTGCTTTGAAGAAAGAATGTATGCTTGCAGCGGTGGCTGATGTTGACGAGGGCAAGGCGAAGGCATTCGGCGAGCGCTTCGGAGCGCCGTATTTTACGGACTATCGGCAAATGGCAGAAAAAACAGAGCTTGACGCGGTCATACTTAATCTGCCGCATTTTCTCCACTGCGAGGTGAGTGTCTATTTCCTTGAACACGGCATAAATGTGCTCGTAGAAAAGCCGATGGCGAATACTGTAGCAGAGTGTGATGCTATGATAGCTGCCGCTGAAAAATCGGGCACAAAGCTCGCGGTGGGACACGTTCAGCGGTATTATGAGAGTGTCAGACGTGTGAAGGAAATAATCGAGACGGAGAAATACGGCAAACTCTGTATGATACGCGAGGTCAGGTGCACGGATTACACAAACGAAAAGCGCCCGAGATGGTTTCTCTCGAAAAAGCTCGCAGGCGGTGGAATTTCGATGAATTTTGGTGCACACTCGCTTGACAGACTTTTTTATACCACCGGACGTTCTGTTGAGAGGATACACAGCGTTTTGTCAAACCCCGTCAGCGATGATGATATTGACGTGAATGCACAGATATTCCTTAAGCTTTCGGGTGGTGTAGCTGCCGTTATTACGCTGTGCGGTGCGCACGTGCCGGGAGAATTTGAAACGGCATACTATTTTACAAACGGCGTTGTTAAAATAATAAACGGCTCGGAGCTTGTAATATACGAGGAGGGAGTGCCCGTCAACTGCGGCGGCGGGGAGGAGCTTATGTACGGTCAGATGATAGAATTTATTAAGCTCTTAAAGGGTGAGCCGACCGAGATAGCCACCCCCGAATACGGCAGAGAAATCATTCGCATTATTGAGGAAATACAAAATCAAAATTAGGCAAAAAAATCCCCCGATATACACCGTCGGGGGATTTCAAATTTATTCGATAACGTATTCTACGGTTATGGTGTGGTGCCTTGATGCCTCTGTTTTATAATAAATGTGCCACTGCGTCGGAGCACTTACACGGAACTCATCGGGCACGCCTTCATTAAGGTCAACGCCGAATTTGTCTGTTATTTCGGCAAGGGTGAGCGTGCGATCGGGAGAAACTGTCAGCTTGACACCTTTTCGTTCAACTGTGACAGTATTACCGTTGTTACTCGGTGCAGAAAGCGTGTGAAGCGGATAGGTTATTGTAGTCTCTCGCTCTGAAACGATCTCATCGACCACGCTGACACGTTTACCTCTTAAAGTAATCGAGCGGTGCCACTTTGTAAGCATAGGATATGCCGCCGAAATATCGAGCAGAGCTTGTTTTGTTTCGCCGTCGTCCGTGCACGAGAGAATTTTTGCGCGCGAATTCATGCTGTTGGCTTCCTGACCCACGCCGTCCACTAAAATAGCGTTGTGGGCGATAGTTTGCTTAAGCCAGCCGAAGTGATGCGCCGTTCCGAACTCTCTGCCGAAATATCCTGACGGGGAGATCAGCGCGACACCCTTATGGTATATCGCAAAGCTACCCTGGTCAGCGTGACGGTGAATGTCCGAGCCGAATTTAGATGCTCTTGCGAGAACTGCAACGTCGTTTTCGGTATTCCTTATATCCGTGTGCATACTGACAAAGCCTGCATCAGGGAATACCGCTGTGTCGGAAAGCACCTCACAAAGTGCAGTGGAAACAGATTTTCCGATCGGCAGGAAAATATCAAGCAGATGCAACTTGAATATCTCGGGTGCGGCAGTTTCTGCCGCGATTTTTTTAGCTTCATCGGGACCGAAACGCTCCGCCCAGAAGCGAAGCGGACTTTGTGCGAAAAATCCGGGCCATTCGGCATCCTCGGGGGTACACCAGTATCCGTCGCCAAAGGGGTGGTTTTCCTGTGCCGGGTTTGCAAAATGCAGAAAGAATTTTGTAAGGCGCTGATAAAACGGACGGTTCAAAAACTGTGTTCCGCCAAAGCGTTCCACGGCCGAGAAAAACGGGATGAACCATTTTGTATAGCTCGTTGCATAGAATGTACCCTCTGCCCAGCCGCCGTCGGGCGTGCCGTAATACGGGAAAATACCGCCGAATATTTCGAGCGAATATTCAAGCCAGCGTATCAGCTCCTCATCGTCAGCAACGTCGCTGCCTTTGAGTACAAGCACCGCTTCGCCAAGATAAGCAGGCATACGACCTGCGTGGGAGTTACCGGGATTTTGGCAGTAATTGAGATTTTTCAGCACCTCGTACGCCTGCGTCGCATACGTGCGAATCGTGCACGCCACGTATCTGCGTTCCTTTTCATCAAGAAGCGGATACAGCAAATCGTATACTGACGGCAGACAGCGTATCATCGACAGACCTATCTCATCGCCCCAGCTCCATTGCAGGGAGAACGGACCGTGTGGATTACGGTCGCATACGGTGAGCAGAATGTCCTTTGCAAATGTGCCCGCTCTATCATCGCCAAGGATTGCATATCCGAGCGCGCACGCGACTAAATTTCTGTCTATATATTCACGCCAAACACCGATAAATTCGCGGTACGGAAGTGCTTTGGGGTCGCGGTGATACATCGGCAGCGGCGGCATACCGTCTGCGTACGCTTTCTCGATGTTGCGGACAAGCACCTGTGCCTCTTCTGTATGCGTGCGGAGAATTTCGGGAATATCTTTCGCAAAAAAGAGATGTCTTGGGTGCACATCAGGTACTCCGTCAAAGAGCGTTTTCGCGTCCACTCGCGGTATATTGACAGCATAATCGGCAAGAGTAAACGACATCTCGCCGCGTTCTGCCCCCTCGGCGTACACGTTCCACGTGTACGTGCCCGATTTTGGAAGCTCGGCAACGAAATAGTTGTTCTTTGTATCTGCGCGAATTATCTCGCCTATATCGCACGTTACGGTGACGGTGTAGGTGTGAGTGCCGTCGATTGGTATCCAGCAAAGGCAAACGGGATTTTCTTCTACCGTGCGCCCTTCCTCGGGAAAGGTGAACACCTGTATTTTTGACGTGCGTTCAAGCGGAAAGATTAAAGTTGACATTGACTGACCTCTATCTTTGGTAATCAGTGAAACCAGACGTATTCGCCCGTTTGGGGATCTATTCTGCCTATCTGCTTTGCGGGGATTCCTGCCATTATTGCGTAGTCGGGCGTCGACTTTGTAACGACTGCGCCTGCACATATGAGATTGGCGCGTCCAAGCTTAACTCCGCCCGTAACAGTCACGTGCGATGCAAGCCAACAGCCAAAGCCGATAGTTATGCTGTCATCGCCGTCCTTGTTCGTCCGTGCGGAAAACCAGCCTGTTTTCGGATCGAATTTGTGATTGCCCGCGGCAATTGAACATCCGGGGCCGATCATCGTGTAGTCACCGATCGTAATGTCGCCGTTGAGGTAAGAATAGAGTCCTATGTACACCTCTTTGCCGATCTGCTCCTTAGGTACACGCACCACTGCACCGGGTGCGATTCTTACACCGCCTTCGTCAAAGCCCATAACTCTCGCACGGCGGCTGTCGCCCTCGAAGTTGTGATGCTCGTTGCAAAATGATGTAAACTCCGCAAAGCGTTCATCTGTAAATTCAACCGAAATCGGTCTGCTGCTTTTTTCGGACATAACCGTTCTCCTTGTTGTTTTATATATTTACCGATATGTTGCCGTTTTCTTCATACGTTATTGGTGAAAAGTCGCGGCACATATTATCAAGCTCTGATAGCAGTGAATCTTTAGTGTGTGTCGGATTCGAATTGGTAAGTATCCGTTTTGCGACAGACGCGTCATCTTTCAAAAAATCGTATGCAAGACGTGTCAGTGCTTCTGCGCCGAGCATATACGCCCATTCGGGATTTTTTATCACCCAATCTGCACCGTGACCGCGACCTGCGGCACCGCTGACCGATGCCTGTATGCAGGGCATAATGCACGCTATATCGCCAATATCTGTGCAGCCGGGGTCAAAATATCCAATCTGTTCATTTATATCCTCGCGCGCAACAAGGGCGGAGAAGGTGTCTATCATCGCTTGTTGGAGTGCAGGGCAGGGCACAAACGGCATATCTCCCGGCCTGTCGGATATTAGAAGCTCTGCGCCGAGTGCCGCTGCACAGCACGCAATGGTGCGGTTTATTTTATCATTTTCAGTGCGTATTGCATCCATACTTGCCCCCCGAAGCTGTGCCTCTACACGCACATCGTCGGGAACCACATTTACTGCATCCCCACCTTTGGATATCCAATAGCTAAAGCGTGTGTAGTTTTGCTCCTTGAACGTGTCTCTCTGCGCATTTACTCCGTTCATTGCAAGCGTTGCGGCTGCGAGCGCGTTGATGCCGTTCCACGGACCTGCAACGTGCGAGCTTTTGCCTTTGAAGCAGAGCATTTTTATCATTGAGCCGTTGCTACCGGGATTAAAATAAAAGCAAGGTTTTTTGCCGCCGAGGGTGTGTATCATCACGGCGATATCAACGCCATCAAATAGTCCTCGATACAAGAATTCTACTTTACCGCTTGTATAGTGAATAATTCCCTCTTTGCGCAGGTTTTCTCGCTGCTCTACCTGTAGTTCTTCCGCAGGGACAACCATAAATCTGATTCGTCCCGAAAGATTGTCGAGCACCAACACGTTGCGAAGCGCGAATGCTGCACCTATCAGCTCTGCGGCCTGAGCATTGTGACCGCAGGCATGAACAGCGCCAGTTTCTGGATCAGCGGCGGGATGGTCGCGGCAAACTACAGCATCCATTTCGGCCATCAGCGCAACGCACGGACCGGGCTTGCCTGTGTCAAGCTCGGCAATAAAACCCGGAATATTCCCTGCGCATTTTACGGTGTATCCCATTTCCTCAAATTTTTGTTTCAAATAGGCGTGAGCCTTCCATTCAAAAAAGCCAAGTTCGGGGTTATTCCACAAATATTCGGCAGTTGCATAAATAGGCTCTCTTGCAGATTCGATAAGTTCATGTATAAGCTGCAAAGCTTTTCACCTTCTCATAGTATAGATAATTAACGCATAAAACAATACTTTGTCTTCATTTTACACCATACGAAATTGTTTGTCAATACGTTTACCGAAAAAAAGTAACTGTTTGGTTATTTTTTTGATGCGTTTTCTGCAGAGTAAAATAAATATGATATACAAAGATTGGCAAACCGCCTAAAAGCGACACGACTATTGATTCTCACATTCGGGCACATAGGGCTTATCACAATATTTTTTTCATCAGCAGAAATTTCTGTACGATATCTTTTTTGGTCTGACTTGCCAAAAAAATCCGAAAGCATTTGCTTTCGGATTTTTCATTTTATATACTGCATCCCAAGATTTTACGTGTTTTTACATATATTGCAAGAAATATACTTGAATGTTGCCTTGAAGCGTGATACAATTTGTGTAGGGCGTTCAGCGGGTTGCTGATTGCCTGAAAATTTTGCAATGTTACTAGGAGATTTAACATTATGCTTTACGGTTTTTCTATGATGCCGCTTGCAACAAATGAGTTTGAAGCAAGAGTGGCGGACATCGTCGATCAGGTCAAGAGAGAAGTGGTGCAAATGCCGCTTTTCATAATGACGCTTACTCCCGAGGGAAATCCCGTTTGGGACAAGGCAGGCAAGATGGCAAAGCTTTACGCACGTTACCGCGACGCACTTGCAAAAGAGGGCGTTAAGTGCGGCATACTCATTCAGGCGTCCATCGGTCACGGTTATCCGATCACCAAAAACCCCTTCCAGCCTCTTGTGAGCCTTAATGACGGCGATGAGAAGCACACCTGCTGTCCTATGGACGAGGATTTTCTTGCGCATTTTTCGGACGTTCTTCGCACATTGGCAAAGGAAAAACCTGCGGTTATGATGCTTGACGATGACTTCAGACTTATGCTTCGTCCCGGACGCGGATGCGGATGCCCCTTACATATGGCGGAATTTAACCGCCGTGCCGGCACATCGATGACTCGTGAGGAGCTTTGGCAGTACGTTACCACCCACGACAAGAGTGATAAGCTGACGAGAATTTTCGTTGACACACAGATCGACTCTCTCGTTCACGCGGCAAAGGTGTTCAGAGCGGCAATCGATGAGATTGATCCCACTATTCAGGGCGCGAACTGCACGTCCGGACACATTTGCGAGGCAGTTGACCTCACAAGCAAGGAATTTGCCGGCAAGGGCAATCCGAGAATAGTTCGTGTGCCTAACGGCAAGTACACACCTGCATCAGCAAGAGAGTTCAGCAACCAAATGCGCAATATGGCAATTTGCGGTGCAAGACTTAAAAAGCGCGGCGTTGACGTAATTCTCGCCGAAACCGATACCGTTCCGTTCAATAGATATGCAAAGAGCGCGCGCTATCTTAATGCTCACTACATAGCGTCTATTATGGAGGGCGCGAGCGGCGCAAAGCATTGGCTTACCCGAACCTCTATATTTGAGCCGGCGTCAGGCAAGGCATACCGCGATATTCTTGCGCGTCACGGCGGACTTTACGAAAAGCTTAACGAGCTCTCG
>JAZSJI010000070.1:0-28202 GCA_045534235.1 Candidatus Flemingiibacterium sp.
CGTTCCCACGTTTATGGGATACCGCAGAAAAAACGGCAAGGTCGGCATCAGAAACGATATCTGGATAGTCAACACAGTCGGCTGTGTCAACAAGACGGCACAGCTTATCGCAGAAAAAACGGGCGCGAAGTACTTTCCTCACCCGTTCGGCTGCTCGCAGCTCGGCGGCGATATGGAGATAACGCAAAAAATTCTCGCGGGACTTGTAAACCACCCGAATGCAGGCGGTGTACTCGTGCTCGGTCTTGGCTGTGAGAATAACAATATCGACGTTTTTCGACCGTTCCTTAACAATTTGGACACAGAACGCGTACGCTTCCTCATCGCGCAGGAGCAGGAGGACGAGGTCGCAGAGGGTGTCAAGATAGTCGAAGAGCTGAAGGCTATCGCGGCGCGTGATAAGCGCGTACAGATAAGCGTGTCCGAGCTTGTAGTCGGACTTAAGTGCGGCGGAAGCGACGCCTTCTCGGGCATCACCGCAAATCCGCTCGTCGGTCGCTTCTGCGACAGACTTACCGCTATGGGCGGCGCGTGTGTGCTGACAGAGGTGCCTGAAATGTTCGGCGCGGAGCATCTTTTAATGCAAAGATGCGAGAACGAGGCGGTCTTTTGTAAGGCGGTCGACCTTATCAACAACTTCAAGGATTACTACGAGCGCCATAATCAGGTCATCTACGAAAATCCCTCGCCCGGAAACAAAAAAGGCGGTATCACGACGCTCGAGGAAAAGTCGCTCGGCTGTACGCAAAAGGGCGGACTTTCCACCGTCGTCGACGTGCTCGGCTACGGTGACAAGGTAGAAAAGAAGGGGCTTTCCCTTCTCGACGGTCCCGGCAACGACATCGTTGCGGTGACCAACCTCACGGCGGCAGGTGCGCATCTCGTGCTGTTCACCACCGGTCGCGGTACGCCTCTCGGCGGTGCTGTACCGACGGTTAAGATTGCAACAAATCACAACCTCGCAACGCGTAAGGCAAATTGGATAGACTTCGATGCAAGCCCCGCGCTTGAAGGCAAGCCTCTCACAGACGAGCTTCTTAACTACGTCATCTCCGTCGCAAGCGGCGAGAAAACCAAGAACGAATTAAACGGCTACGAGGAAATTTCAATCTTCAAAGACGGCGTCGTGCTGTAAGGCGACGTATAAGTGAAAAGCGGAGTGAGGAGAAACGCGGCAGGAGGAGAAACGCGGCTTTTTTGAAAAAAAAGCCTGGCAAAAAACTTCAAATTGGCTTCGCCGCCACAGAGGCTTTGGCTAAACCGTAATCCACGCTCTCGGTATCCGGGGACCTCGTCGGCACCCGTGCCGACACCCCGGAAACCGTGTAACCAAAATCAAACAGCTTCACATCTTTGGCGTTCGCGTCAGTGCTCCTATCGTATGCTAAACTCGCCGTCCAGCGAAGCGTCTGCGCGCCACGGCACCCACTCAGAGCGTGATTTCACCATCATACGGTGCCGCTAAATGGTGGCCGGGGGGTCGGCACGGGTGCCGACGAGGTCCCCGGCTGCCCGTGGCGCGGTGCACGAAAATCGGAGCGCAATCTTCGAGTGCGTATCGAGAGCACTAAATAGCAATTCCGCTTTCGCAAGCAAAAGTTGAGCGAAAGCGTTGATTAAAGTTTTTGCGGAGCTTTTTTCAAAAAGCGACCGTATCCCTACCGTATCCCCTATAAACAAAGGAGAAAAAATATGTTTAACACAATAACCCCCGAGCGCGCCGGAATATCCTCAAGAGTTGTACTTGAGACGTTAAAGGCGCTTGACAGCTACGGCTTTGCCACGCACAGCATCATTATGGCGCGCGGCAACGACATTTTCGCCGAGGGCTACTACAAGCCCTTCGACAAGGACTTTTTACACCGTATGTACTCGGTGTCGAAAAGCTTCGTCGGCGTTGCTATCGGCTTCGCTATCGACGACGGACTTTTGTCGCTTGACGACAAGCTGACCGACTTTTTCCCCGAATATAAGAATGAAAACTTCGAGGGACTTCTCGGCGAATCCACCATCCGCGATATGCTCACGATGAGCTCGTCTATGCTCGTGCCGATACATTGGTTCGTTCAAAATGTGGACGACCGCACTGCGGTGTATTTCACCAAGAAGGGCGAGAAGATACCGGGCACGCTTTTCCGCTACGACTCGCCCGGCTCATTTATGCTCGGACACATACTCGAGAACGTAACGGGCAAGGACTTTATGACTTATATGCGCGAGAAGTTCCTTGACGACATCGGCTTTTCGAAGGAAGCGTACTGCCTCACAGTACCCGGCGGACACGCGTTCGTCGATTCGGGCATTATGTGCACAACGCGCGACCTGCTCGCGTTTGCACGGTTCGTGCTCAACCTCGGCGAGTGGAACGGCAAGCAGTATTTGAGCCGCGACTATATGAAGGACGCGACCTCGAAGCAGGTCTGCAACGACGTGGACGGCGTCGCACTTACGGGATATAGCGGCTACGGCTACGGCTATCAGATATGGAAAGCGCCGAACGACGGCTTCGCGTTCGTCGGTATGGGCGACCAGCACGTAATATGCGATCCGAAGAGCGATTTTATATTCGCGATCACGTCCGACAATCAGGGCTGCACCGAAAGAACCCGTACTATTTTCTATCACGAGATATACAACCGCATTATCCCAAGTCTTGGCGAGCCGCTTCCCGACGATCCCGCGGCGAAGGCAGAGCTTGATGCTTACCTCGCAAATCGCGAGCTTACCCACTTTAATAAAACCAAATTCGGCGCATTCGCCAAGGAGATCGAGAACGTAACCTACGAGCTCGGCGAAAACAAGATGGGTATCAAAAAGATCCGATTTAACTTCGACGGTGACAAGGGCACGTTCTCCTACACGAACGCGCAGGGCGACAAGGAGCTCACCTTCGGTATCGGCTACAACGAGTTCACCCTCTTCCCCGAGGACGGCTACTCCGACCTCGTAGCAGGCACGGTATGCCCCGGCAACAAGTACAGATGCGCCGTAAGTGCAGACTGGGCGGAAGAAAAGAAGCTTCGCCTTAAGGTGCAGGTCATCGACAAGTATTTCGGCAACGCCTGCTTTATCTTCAGCTTCAAGGACGAGCGCGTGAGCGTTCTTATGACGAAGCACGCCGAGGCGTTCTTTGAGGAATACAACGGCTATGCGATAGGCAAGGCGATAAGGTAACGGAATAAGAGAACGCGGCTGAAGGAAAACGCGGCTTTTTTGAAAAAAAGCCTGGCAAAAAACTTCAAATTGGCTTCGCCGCCACAGAGGGCTTGGCTAAACTGTAATCCGCGTTCCAGCCAGCCAGGGACCTCGTCGGCACCCGTGCCGACACCCCGGCAACTGTTTGGCGGTAATCGGAGTATTGCCACACTTTTAGCGTTCGCGTGGGAGCCGCCTTGCTTCGCTCGTCGGCGAAGGTTAGACTTGCGGCGCATAAAAGCCTCGCCCTTTGGGAGAGGTGGCACGGCGAATGCCGTGACGGAGAGGGATCCCGTGCAAATACCAAATCACAAAAACAATAAAACGAAAGTGAGGAACATATTAATGAGATACGCAAACAACAAAGTAGAAGATCTTAAGATCGCCTACATCGGCGGCGGCTCGCGCGGCTGGGCTTGGGGACTTATGTCCGACCTTGCTATGGCTGACGACATTTCGGGCGACGTCTATCTCTACGACATCGACTACGAAGCCGCAAAGAACAACGAGGTTATCGGTAACAAGGTAAAGGACCTTCCCGACTCCAAATCCGTTTGGAACTACAAGGCAGTCGAAACTATCGGCGAGGCGCTCACCGGTGCTAACTTCGTCGTAATTTCCATTCTCCCCGGTACGTTCAAGGAAATGGAGAGCGACGTTCACACCCCCGAAAAGTACGGCATCTATCAGTCCGTAGGCGACACAAGCGGCCCCGGTGGACTTATCAGAGCTCTTCGTACCGTTCCTATGTTCGAGGAGATCGCGCTCGCTATCAAGGAGTACTGCCCCGAGGCTTGGGTTATCAACTACACTAACCCGATGACCGTCTGCACCAGAACCCTCTACGCTACCTTCCCCGAGATCAAGGCGTTTGGCTGCTGCCACGAGGTGTTCGGCACGCAGAAGCTGCTCGTTCGCGCGCTTCAGGACATCTGCGGTATGCCCTTTATGCCGCGTGAGGAGATCAAGGTAAACGTACTCGGCGTAAACCACTTCACTTGGTTTGACAAGGCACAGTTCAGAGATATCGACCTCTTTGACGTTTACGAAAAGTTCTGCGACAAGTACGCAGAGAGCGGCTACACCGAGCCCGTTGACACCAACTGGCAGAACAAGATGTTCCCGAGCCACGAGAGAGTTAAGATGGACCTCTTTAAGCGCTTTGGTCTTATCGCGGCGGCAGGCGACAGACATTTAGCCGAGTTCTGCCCCGGTAAGTGGTACATCGAAAATCCCGAGAAGGTTGAAGAGTGGCAGTACAAGCTAACTCCCGTATCCTTCCGATTTGAGGATCTCGAAAAGCGTCTTGCAAGAAGCAAGCGTCTGCTTTCGGGCGAGGAAGCGTTCGTTCTTAAGCCTACCGGCGAGGAAGGCGTTGAGCAGATGCGTGCGCTTCTCGGTCTGCGCGACCTTATAACCAACGTAAACATTCCGAACTACGGTCAGGTTACCAACCTTCCTATCGGCGCAGTCGTCGAAACCAACGCGACCTTCCGTACCAATGAGCTTGAACCAGTGTTCGTCGGCGATATTCCCTCGTCTATCTATCCGCTCATCTCGCGTATCTGCGGTCAGCAGGAGCTTACCGTTGAGGCGGCTATGGAGCGCGACCTCGAGAAGGCGTTCAAGGTATTCATCAACGATCCGCTCGTTCCGCTGTCTGTTGAGGATGCAAGAAAGCTCTTTAACGAGATGGTTGAGAACACCAAGAGCTACCTCGGCGATTACTTCGCGTAAAATTATAAGAAAGGTATCCCTCCCTTTTTGAGGGAGGGACTATTGTATTATTATGAAAAAATATCTTCTCCCCGAATCGTACAACGCCTACAAGGCAAATCTCCACTGCCACACCGAGTGCTCGGACGGTAACATTCCTGCCGCCGAAATGAAGAAAAAGTACGTAGATCGCGGATTTCAGATAATGGCGTTTACCGACCACGACGTACTCGTTGACCACTCTTACCTCAACGACGAGAACTTTTTAACCATTCTCGGCTACGAGATGGACAACACCGAGCCGCTTAACGAGGACAAGAGCAACCTCGGCAACCGCAAAAACCTTCATATGAACTGTTTTGCAAAGAGCCCGGATGCACGTCAACCGTATTTCTACCGTACGCAGTTCGTTGAGCAGTACAAGGGCGAGTTTCTTGAAAAGTACAAGGATCTCATCCGCTTTGATCCTAACGATCCCGGTCGTGAGCGCGTTTACAATTTCGAGTGCATCAACGCGATGATCAAGGAAGCAAACGATATGGGCTTCCTTGTAACGCTCAATCACCCGATCAACTCCCGTCAGCGCTACAACGATTATATGAACTACGAGGGTCTTTCCGCGGTTGAGATGTTCAACTACGGCTGCTACTCCCGCGGCTTTAACGAGCACGCGGACGTTATCTATGACGATATTCTCCGCACAGGACAGCGCCTTTTCATCACCGCCGGCGACGATTATCACAACGAGGACGAATGCGAGCCGATCGGTCCCGATGAGGTACCGCACGGCTACAAGGCTTACACGGTGATCAAGGCACCGAAGCTCGAATACGGTGCTGTCATCGACGCGCTTATGAACCGTCATTGCTATGCGACCATGGGACCCGAGATCCACGCAATCTGGGTTGAGGACGGCAAACTGCACGTTAAGTGCTCGCCTGCGCGCACCATCGGACTTATGTGCGGCTTCAGACGCGGTGAGCTTCATGAGGGCAAGAACGGCGAACCCTTCACCGAAACCTCGTTTGACGTTTCAAAGAAGGACAGATACTGTCGTATCACCGTAACCGACCACGAGGGATACGTTGCAGAGTCCTGCGCGTACTTCGCCGACGAAATGTTTGATTAAATTCAAATATAGGAGAAAAAACATGAAAAAATATCTTCTTCCCGAAACGGGTAATTTCTACAAAGCAAATCTCCATTGCCACACGGAGTGCTCCGACGGCAACATTCCTGCAACCGAAATGAAGAAGAAGTACGTTGAGCGCGGCTACCAGATAGTAGCCTTCACCGACCACGACGTGCTCGTAAATCACTCTTACCTCAATGACGAGAACTTTTTAACCATTCTCGGCTTCGAGATGGACAACACCGAGGCGCTCGCTCCCGATAGCAGCAACCTCGGCAACCGCAAAAACCTCCATATGAACTGCTTCTCGAAAACTCCCGAGAACCGTCAGCCGTACTTCTACCGCACTCACTACTCCGATATGTACACGGGCGATTTTCTCGAGAAATACAAGGACTACATCTGCTTTGATCCAAACGATCCCGGCCGCGAGCGCGAGTACAACTTCGAATGCATCAACGCGATGATAAAGGAAGCAAACGATATGGGATTTCTCGTAACGCTCAACCACCCCGTATGGTCGCGCCAGAACTACAACGACTATATGAACTACAAGGGCCTTGCAGGCGTTGAGATGTTCAACTTTGGAGGCATTTCCGCAGGCTATCACGACTACGCAAACGTCGTATACGACGACATTCTCCGCTCGGGACAGCGTCTGTTTTTAACCTCGGGCGACGATTACCACAATCAGGACGAGATCATCCCCCTCGGTGAGCACGATCCCGTTCACGGCTACGGCTGTTGGACGATGATAAAGGCAGAAAAGCTCGAGTACGGCGCAGTTATCGACGCGCTGGTGAACCGTCACTGCTACACGAGTATGGGCCCCGAGATACACGCGATCTGGGTTGAGGACGGCAGACTGCACGTAAAGTGCTCCCCTGCCCGCTCGATCGGTATAACCTGCGGCTTCAGACGCGCGAATATGCAGGTAGCCAAGGAGGGCGAGCCCTTCACAGAGGCATCGTTCGAGATTCGCGAGAAGGACAAATACTACCGCGTCACCGTCATTGACGAAAAAGGAATGCCCGCAGAATCCTGCGCGTATTTCATCGACGAAATGCTCTGATAGGCATACAAAAGTAAAACAACCGCTTCGGCGGTTGTTTTTATATATGCACAGCACGCGAATATAAAAAACCCCTCACGGCAATGCCGTGAGGGATATCGTTTTATTACCACGAACCGGTGGTGCTTCCAAGGAATACTCTTCTGATAAGATTAAGCTCGCCCGAAGCAATCGTGCCGTCCTTGTTGTTGTCGGCAACTGCCTTGTTAATTGCAGGGGTTGCAAAGTTCTTGTCAAGATAGAGTCGTCTTGCGAGAGTGTAGTCGTTTACCATAATTCTTCCGTCGCCGTCAAGGTCGCCGTAGAATCTTATTATGATCTGCGAATTTTCAGTAAGCGTGGTTTTGAATCTGTAACCGTTTGCCGTATTGGTTGCAGAAAGTCTTGTGCAGGTAGCGCCGCTGTCGTTGGTTACGAATACACGGCAGACCTTGTCACATTTTACGTAGAATGTATTTGAAATGCCGTTTATCCAGCCCGCAGTCGGAGCGGTAACGGTGGCCATTCCGTTCGTCACGTTGACAATGTTGTTAGCTTCAAAGTCCTTGATTATATCGGGCTCATCACATACCCAGCAATAGCCGCCGTCGAAATCGTGGCCGGGAGCCTTTTCAACTATCGTTTCGCGGCTTATTTCCTCATCGCAGACAGCACAGTAAACTACGTTTTCATAGGAGCCGTCTGTCGTACAGTCGCCCTTAACAACGTTCTCCTTGACGGGTGCCATAGGAGTGTGCGAGCCGCCGCCGACAAGCTCCTCGGTGTAGGTCGTGCGATTAAGCTCTATGCCGCAGATCGCGCAGTAGATAACCTCGTCGTAGCTCTCGCCAACAAAGCAGCTGCCCTCAACGTAGTTCTCAATAACTGCGTCATCCGGAACGTGAGCTGATACCTCGTCTGCGAGGATGCAGTTAATGCTGATGCCGTAAACGTCGAACGGCTCCTCGACGATATTCTTCTGAACGTCAGCCGTGGTATAGGTCGCGCTGTCGAACTGGAGCAGAGTGTTGGGGGTAGTTACAACCGTTCCGTCCACGATCATATCAATGCCCGTGCCGTAGAACTCGACCTTAACGATGCTTGCCGCCTTGGAAAGCGTTATCGGGAAGGTAAGCTTCGTGAAGACGTATGCAGGCGCGTCGAGCGTATCTGCGGACGCGGTGCTTGCCGTGCTCGTTAGAACGGTGCCGTTATCGAGATATATCTTCGCGGTAACATCAACGCCGTTGTAGTTCGTATGAACGTAGTTAAGACCGTACCTCGAGTCAATGTATGTAAGAACTCGGCGCGTATATGCAGTCGATACGCGGAAGTATGCGCTTACGGATGCACTGCCTGCCTTGGCACTTACACCGTCATAAAGCTCATAGGTTATCTTGCCGACGCCGTCGGTATCGTCAGCCGCTGCGGACTTCATATACTCGGTAACCTCGCTCTGTACGCTTCCGTTCGTTACGGCAACGTCATTCCAATCGACGTAGTAGGGGGTGTACATATCCGACTCATCGGTGGAGAATATAACCTGACCTGCCTCGTATACAGAGCCAGAAGCAGGCTCAACTACGCTGATTTCGATATTGTCAATGTCAACGCTCTGGATATGGAATCGGCTGGTAGAGCCGCAGAAGGTAAATTTGCCGTTTCCTGTTGCCGCAGGTGTGAAGGTGTATTCGGCAGTCTGCCAATCGTTACCCGAAACGTCGGTAAGATTTGGCGTAAGCTGAAGGTCAGCAGTCTTTTCCACGCCGTCTGTACCAAGCTTGGTTGTAGCACCAAGCAGATAAAGTCGGAGCGTCGTCATATCAACGTCGTTGTTTCTGTAGCTAAAGGATATCTTATAGGTCGTGCCGACCTCAAAGGAGCTTACGGTCTGGATAGCTCCCTTCGTGCTGTTCGTATCTCTTACGTCAAAGTGCGCGTACTTATTAGTCGCAACGCTCGTCTTTGCGCCGCCGGTCCACTTACCCATACCCGCCGTAAGCTCGGTATCAACGGACGTAAGCGGAATGAACGTGTAAAGCTTTTCGTTTGCAAAGGCTTCTGCGGTAGAGCCCTCGTAGCCGTAGATCACGAAATTATCTGCCGTTTCGTAGAAGGGATCGCCGTTAATGGTGACCGTTTTAGAGTTGATCGTCGCCTTCTCAAGCGAGTCGCACTCGTAGAACGCCTGCGCGCCTATCGTGGTTACGTTGCTCGGGATATTCACTGTAGCGAGAGAGTCGCAATCCATAAACGCGTTTGCGCCGATGGTCGTAACAGCCGAGCCGATTGTAACGCTCTCAAGATGGTCAGCATCAGCGAACGCGTAAGCGCTTACCGTTTTAACGGTGCTCGGAATGGTGAAGGATGCGCTCGTCTTGCCTGCGGGATAGCAAACAAGTCCGGTCTTGGTATAGGTGTAGGAGAGCGAATCCCACGACCACGAGCCTCTTGTAACTGTATACAGAACACCGCCTTCGGTTGCATACTTGGTGCTGCTGCTCGATACGCTGATAGATGTGAGCGACGAGCAGTTAAGGAACGCGCAGTCACCTATAGTGACGGAGGAATTGGAGAGCGAAATGCTCGTAAACTTCTTGCAGTTGTAGAACGCGTATTTACCAACGCTCGTGACCTTGCTTCCAAGGCTAAACTGTGCAAGCTTTTCACAGCCTGCGAACGCATAGTCACCGAACGTGGTGGTGTTAAGCGAGGGGTTTATGTACTCAAGGCCCTTACAGTTGTAGAACACACCTGCTGGGAACGCTTTTACCGCATCGGGAAGAACGACTCCGCGAAGGCTGATGCAATGTCCGAATGCGTAAGTACCAAGCGAGGTAACGCTCGAGGGAATGTCGATAAACTCGAGATTTTTGCAGTTATAGAACGCGTACGCGCCGATCGAGGTCGCGCCGGATTCTATGTAGACGTTCTTTATAATGTCGCGGTATTCGTACCACGATGCGTGCTCCGTGCCCGTCCACTCGCTATGCATAGCACCCGTACCGGTAATGTACATATCGCCGGTATCGTAAAGGTCCCACGCAAGATTATCTCCGCACACGCCAAACGCGATAACGTAAGGCTCGTAGAAATACGCGTACTTGAGGCTGTTGTTCTTGACGTAGGTGTGCGCCGCGGAATCCTTGTAAACGAGAAGAGTTGCGTACGTGCTCTCGGCAACTACGTCCTCGCCGATAGACGTAACGCTCGCGGGAATACCAAGCGTGTAAAGCCATTCGCACGCCGCAAACGCGCGTGCCTCAATGGCGGTTACCGTTTCGGGTACTACTACGTAGTTAAGCAGCGAACAGCCTGCGAATGCAGCCTCGCCGATAGTGGTAACGTTCGTGGGCCAGTCGATAGACGAGAGCATATAGCAGCCCTCGAAAAGTCCCATAGGTATAGTAGCCATTTTGCTCGGCAGAGCCGCGCTCGTCATAGACTTACACTTCATAAACGCGTATATGCCAATCGAGGTAACGCTATCGGGAAGCTCGATGCTCTGAAGGCTGTAGCAGTTACCGAAGGCGTACGCACCGACGGTCGTAACGCCGTCCTGAATTTCTATCTCCTCAAGTCCCTTACAGTTATCGAACGCATACGCGCCGATAGTCTTGATCGTTGTAGGAAGCTCGACGTACGCAACCTTGGAAAGGTTACGGAACGCAGCCGTACCGATAGCAGTAACGCCCTCTCCGACGGCTATAGCGTTTATGCCCGATGCATACGCATACCACGGAGTAGCAGTATAGTCGGTAAAATCGGGGATAGCACCCGTACCGGATACGACGAGTGAGCCGTCGCTGTAAACCGTCCACTTAAGACCGGTGGAAAGCGTACCCGTTGCTGTTGTATTGGCGTCGTAAAGAGCGGCGTCCTCGGCGCCCTCGGCGGACTCGGTGGGAGCTTCCTCGACACTTGCCTCGGGCTCCGTTTGCTCGATATTCTCCTCTGTATCAGTATTCTCCGAAGGCTCGGCATCGCCAATTACAGGCTCAGCCGCACCGTCTGTAGCGGCAAAGGTAGCGCCAAGCTGTAGCATCATAGCCGCCGCGAGCAGTATGCTTATTGCACTGTGAGATAGTTTTTTCATTACTGTCCTCCTGTAGTAAAAGAGCGTTTATATGCAGATCAAAAGATACATTTTCGCATAAATATGACAATTCTATTCTATTATAACATACCCGCGTCGAATAGTCAATAGAAATTCGTCTTATTCTCTATAATTTTACCGCGAATTTTACAAAAAATATCACTTTGGAAATCTTCTTTTTCGACGGGCACCTAACTTGCCATTGACAAATTACGTCTTTGGCAGTATAATATAGGTAGTCATACGGCAATCAAATCACATTTTTTGGAGATTAATATGAAAAAGACGTTTATCAAGGTGCTCTCTGTAGCACTCGTGCTCCTCACCGTAGGTGCAATATCCCTCAGCGCAAACGCGGCGCTCAAAGCTATCAGCGCATATCTCAACTACAGCGTAGCGATCAAATATAACGGCGAGGAGCAGAAAATGTACGACGCCAATGCCGAGCGCGTATACCCGATCACGTACAACGGCACGACCTATCTGCCCGTCAGAGCTCTCGCGGACCTTTTCGGCATCGCGGTTGACTGGGACGGCGAAAATAACGCCGTACTGCTCGGCGAGGGCGAGTCCTACGTTAACACCGACTCGTCGATACTTAGCGTATACGACGGATACAGCTTTACACGACTTCCCTTCGAGGTTGACGGAATCACCTTCAACTCCGTATCCGTTGACGGCACGAGGGTTACCGTAAGCGTTACCAACAACACGGGCAAGGCTATCGGCGGCAACTCTACCGTTATGTACTCGTGCGACGCCGGCTCCTCGTCTACTCGCGAAAAGGGTACGTTCTATCTTGAAAATATGAACGACGGTGAGACCGCGCTCGTAAGCTTCGTGATTGACAAGAAAACGCTCTGTATCATCTTCAACGGAGTCACCGTGCGTCCCGGTGTCGCCACTGACAGTGATGCCGCTACGTGCAGTATAATCGAGCTGACGGCGCTTCCGTACGAGGTGGACGGTCTTGTTGTAAGCTCCGCTTCCGTTGACGGCACGAAGGTCACACTTAACGTGACTAACAACACCGGCGCCGCTATCAAGGCCATCTCCAATATCGCGTATAAATGCTACGATGCAAACGGCGTCGTCATCAAGTCGGGCGGTGTGTCGCTCGCGGCGATGAACGACGGCGAGTCTTCAAGCGCAGACTTCTACATAGAAAACGGCACGGCAAAGATTTTGCTCGGCGATGCTGCGATATACAATCAGTAACGAAAAAAGCCACCCTTTTTGGGTGGCTTTCGTTTTGTGTAAAGGTTTAGTGCTCCTGGTCGCACAGCATCAGTATACCGGCGATAGTGCTCATGAAGAGGAGCGTGCAGACCTTTAATGCGATGCTTACGGGGCGGCCTTCCTTGATGGCGTTGAAATAGCTTACCGTCATAGGAATGCACCAAGCGAGCGGAATAAGCATCCAGCCCATTCCGACAGTTGCGAGTATCAAAAGGATCTTAACGGCGATAACGATACCCGAGTCAGCCTTGGGTGCGGCAGGTACGGCGGTTGCGGCGGGTGCGCTCGCAGGCGCCGGAGCGGGATTCTCGTTTGCAGCGTTAGTAAAGGTTCCGCACATCGAGCAAGCGTTAGCCTCGTCAGGAAGAGCGGTGCCGCAGTTTCCACAGTATTTCATGTTATTATACCTCGCGAAGATAAAGTCTTTCACATTAACCTTGTGAAGCAATTTAATTATACACCACAGTTACCGATAAGTCAATGTTTTTTGACAAAAATCTGTTTTTGTGTCACGACAGCATTATCTTAATTATCTCCGAATCGGTCTTGCGCATACCGTCGACTGCAAGGCGGTTGACGTTACGGATAGTGTTTTCCACGCCCTTTGAAACGATACCGTCGCCATCGTGGAACTGTGTACCCTCTCTGAACATCTGCATTCCGAGAATGCCCGCCTCGATGGCTGAAGCGATCTTCGCGGCACAGCTTGCCTTCGCGCCGTCACATATAACTCCCGAATTTATAGCTATCGCGTTTACTACAGTGTGCGCGATCTCTCGGAATTTGCCGCCGTAGAGGTAGGTTATACCTGCCGCCGCGCCGCATCCCGCGCTGATAACGCCGCAGTAGGCGCTGAGCGGACCGATACCGCTCTTTAAGTGGATCGTTACGAGGTTTGACACCGCAAGTGCGCGGTAGAGCATCTCGTCGCTCGCACCGAGCTCACGCGCATATATCACGACTGGCACCGATGCGGTAATACCCTGATTACCCGAGCCGGAATTGATGATGACCGGCTTTTCGCAGCCGCCCATACGTGCGTCCGATGCCGCCGCGGCGTACGCCCTCGCGCGTGTGATAACGTCATTCTCTCGCGTCGCGAGGATAACCTGTCCGATACGCGCGCCGTAGCTGTTACGCAGTCCCTCCTCGGCGATAGCCATATTGCACTCTATCTGTCGGTCGAAAACGTCTTTTACGTCCGAGATATCGAGCGTATCCGCGAACTCTGTGATACGCTCCACGGTAAGTGCATCCCAATCTGCCGAAAGCTCGTCGGCGTCTTTGTCCACGTTGCGACTATAAACGGTCTCGCCGTCGCGTTCTATGCGTACGATATTGGTGTGGTCACCCGCGATACGGCAAGCCGCCTCGTGACCGCCGCCCTGCAATGTAATAAAAATGTCAAACAGCGCGCCGCTGTCCGATTCGCGCACCGTGAAATCAGCTTTTTTCAGATACTCGCCTATCTCTGCCTGCTGCCCTTCGGTGATGGCACTGATGACGAGTAGTTGACGCTCCGGCTCTCCCGCGACAATACCTGCCGCCGCAGCCGCCTCAAGTCCGTGAAGTCCGCCCGTGTTCGGCACGATAACGCTTTTCACGTTTTTGATTATATTAGCACTGACGCAAATATCAACCTTTTCGGGAAGCGTGCCAAGCTCGCGTGCAGCCGACGCCGCCGCGTACGCCACGGCTATCGGCTCGGTACAGCCCATCGCGGGCACAAGCTCCTTTTTCAAAAGGCGTACGTAGGCGTCGTAAATACTCTGTTCCATAAGCTCTCCTTGCATTTTATTGCAGATACGGTCGAATTATGACTTCATTATAACATTTAGCCGCTCGATTGTCAATAGGCGATGTACAAAGCAAAAACGCACCGCAAGGGTGCGTTTTCGTTTCAATTGGCAAGTCAGACCAAAAAAGATATCTTACCAAGCATACTGTTAATTGTCACTACAGTGTATATCTGTCATTTCTTTTTCTTCAGAACCAATGCCAGCACAGCGCCACATACCGCAATTATTCCGCCAAAGCACGAAATAAGAATAATTACCCAGCTCGGAGCACCGCCATTTGCCTGCGGTGTATTTTGGCCGTCCTGTTCGTCGCCCGCCGACGTATCATCGCCGGATGAAGTTGTATCATCAGGCTCGGAAGGCTTTGCGAGAATATATCCGCACTCATCACAGCTGTTGTCCTCATCTGCATCCGTGTGATTGTCCTCGCCGCAGTCCATCCATACGGGCTCGATCTCAATATTTTCGGTGAGCTTATCACCTTTCTTGACTACCTCACCCGTCGCTTTGTTTACCCAGCCCACGAAAATATTTCCGTCCTCCGTGGGTGCGAGGTTCGGAAGCGCAGGAACACTGTTATCGCCGCCCTTTGTCAGAAGCTCCTTCGTCGCAGGGGTGCTTACTGCCGGCTTTGAATCACTATCGCCCGGATTCGCCACAGGAGCATCAGTACCTTCTTCTCCCGAAGTGCCGGAGGACGATTCTGTGTCCCCTGACGAAGGCTTCGACGTGACAAGCTTGTCATAACCCGGAATAACAACTACAAATTTGTCTGCGGGAACGCTCAGTATCGGAATAGCCTCCTTTAATGCATACTCGCATATCTTACATTCGCGCTCTTTTTCACCCTCAAAGGTATAGCCTGCCTTCACGACCGTTGTCCAGCCACCGAGCTTATGTGCAGTTTTTTCGGTGGTGACGTGACAGTATTTACATTCCTGCCAATGCTCTGATTCGGTATACTTGTTAACATAAGAGTGCTTTACTGCGGACGTTTGCGTATCCGTATAAGTGTGTCCGCACTCGCAGGTGTGTGTCGTATATCCGCCCGTTTCGCAGGTCGGCTCCGTTACGGTGGCGGTATATTCGTGAGTATGTCCGCCGGTAAGCTTCGGAATAGCTTCTTCCTTCGTAAAGCCGCAGAAAGTACAGGTGAATTTCATCACACCCGCTGCCTTCTTCGTCGCTTCCTTGGTAATCCTTCCCTCGCCGAAGGTGTGCTGCTCGGAATTCAGCCTGATGTCGCATCCATCGCCGCACAGCGTCCAGTGCTCATCCTCATCGTGCTCAATTTTACTTGATTTGCCGACGCAGTGGCCGCCCTCGGTGCAGTAATGGGTCTTCCACTCCGCGCTCTTCGGACATACTGCGTGATCGCATCCGAGCTCCTCTGCACTTTCGGCACAGCACCCCTCGCACATCTCGCAATCGGGACAGATCTCGACGCAATTCTCACACTCGCCGCACTCGTCACAAAAGCCTATACAGTCAGAGCAGTATTCGCCGCAGTCGCTGCAAACGTTATCGCTGCAGTCGCCGCAATAATAGCAGTCGCGGCACATCGTGTCGGCACAGTCGATGCATATGCCGCAGTCAGGACAGAATTCGTCTATACATCCGGAGCACTTGCCGCACTCCTCGCAGACGTTTTCCGCGCAGTCCGTGCAAACAATGCCGCAATCCTCGCAGATTTCCGTACAGTCGCCGCACTGGTAGCAGTCCTCGCAAAACAGATCGTCCGCACATTCGCGGCAGATATCGCAAGACGCGCAGAATTCATCCGAGCAATTCGAGCAAACCTCTCCACAGTCCGGGCAGAGATCCGCACAGTTTTCGCAGCCCTCGCCGCAGGGACATACTGCTCCGCAGTCCGAGCACAGTCCGCAGGTTACGCAGAAGCTGTCCGAGCCGGCACAGTCAACACACGTGCCACATTCCGCGCACAGCTCGCCATCCGAGCACGAACTGCACTTTTCGGCGCATTCGGGACAGATCTGCGCACAGTTTGAACAGCCCTCGCCGCAAATGCAAACGTAATCAACGCAGTTTTTGCATATGTAGCAGGTGTCGCAGAAGTTGCCATCACCGCCCACACATTCCCGACAAATGCCGCAGTCGGTGCAAAGCTCATCAATAGCACAATTCGAGCATTTTTCTCCGCATTCCTCGCAGATCACATCGACGCAGTTTGAGCAGCCCTCACCGCAGCCCACGCAAATATAATCCACGCATAATTTGCAGATCGAGCAGGTGTTGCAGAAGTTGCCATCACCGCCAACGCAGTCACGGCAGGTGCCGCATTCGACGCATAGCTCATCAGGTGCGCAGTTGGAGCATTTTTCACCGCACTCCTCGCAGATCACATCGGCACATTGATTACAGCCGTTTCCGCATATACACAGATATTCAACGCAATCTATACATTCACCGCACTCGGCGCAAAAGTCGCCGCCTGCACAGTCAAAGCAGCGCTCGCACTCGCTGCACAGCTCGTCGTCTGCACAGTTCTCGCATTTTTCGCCGCAAGTCACACATATCACAGAGCATTCCGAGCATCCGTTGCCGCAGTAGCAGACCTGCTCCACGCAGTTTTTGCACAGCCAGCATTCAGAGCAATAATTGCCCTCTCCACCGACGCAGTCAAAGCAGACGCCGCACTCGGCGCAAAGCTCTCCCTCCGCGCAGTTGGTGCATTTTTCACCGCACTCCGGACAGATGTAGGCACAATTGGAGCATCCGTCGCCGTTGTAGCAGACCTGATCCACGCACATTTTACACACGCCGCATTCCTCGCAGTAATTCCCCTCACCGCCGCGGCATTCGAAACAGACCTCGCAGTCGCCGCAAAGCTGATCATCGGCACAGTTTTCGCACTTCTCGCCGCATTCGGAGCATATTATAGCACATTCCGAGCAGCCCTCGCCGCATCCGATACAGACGTAATCAACACAGAGCTTGCAAAGGTCGCAGTTAATACAGTAGTTTCCATCACCGCCGACACAGTCAAAGCAGACTCCGCAGTCCTTGCAAATGCCGCCGTCTGCACAGTTCTCGCATTTTTCGCTACACTGCTCACAAATAAGGACGCATTCAGAGCATCCCCTGCCGCACTCACAGATATATTCCGTACAGAATTTACATAGCATACAGTCGGGGCAGTAGTTGCCCTCGCCGCCAAGACAGTCAAAGCAGGTTTTGCAATCGGTGCAAAGCTCGTCATCGGCACAGCTTGTGCACTTCTCATAGCAAAGCTCACAGCCCTCGGCGCAGTTTGAACAACCCGCGCCGCAATAGCATATCCAATCTGCGCAGCCGATGCACAGCATACAGTCGGAGCAGTACAGCTCGTTGCCGGCACACTCGGCACAGATACCGCAGTCGTCGCAGATAAAATCGACGCACTCCGTGCATTTTTCGTTGCACACGTCGCACACGTCGCCGCTTGTCGAATAACAGCCGCGGCACTTTTCGTCGCACTCACAGCATTCGTCAAGACAGTTACCGCAGTCGTCGCACAGCTCGTTATCTTCCTCGCAGGCACCGCAATAGCCACAGTGATGCTCCTCATAACAGTCACCGTCCGCGCCCTCACCGCAGTGATCGCCGTTGTCGCATTTCCAGTCATCGAAACGCAAGCCGCCGCAGTAGTCGCAGTTCACGCCGTCCGAATAATCCGCAGAAACCGTCACTGCAACGCCGCACAGCAAAAACTCAACCACGTTTTCCAAAACTGACAAAACGCCTTGATCTTCTTCCTCGTGAGCGTGATCGTCTTGCACGTCCTGCGTGTGCAGATGATCCTCTCCAAGGTGGATATGCTCATCGTAGCTTACGTTAAGTATTCCGCTAAAGAGAAGCAGTGCACACAGCACCACGCTAAAGATTCTTCTAATCTGTTCTTTCATAGTTTACCTCTTTCGTGTAATCAGAATTTTCCTTTGCCGCAACCAACGGCAGTACAGTCACTCGTTTTATGATTCTTCAAATGCAAGGCTCTCGATGATACGCCTCACATCCGCGTCCTCAAGTGAAATTTCATACTCTCCGTTTTTCATAAGGAGCATCACCTGAAGTATGCGAGCGTCACGCTCTGCATCGAGCATCGTATAAGGGTATCCGAGGCTCGTGCAGGTGTAGCCGCTCCACGTGTACGCACCGAGCGTGAACGGCTCTATGTCCGCAACGTTATCATAAAAGTGCTTTGGAGAAAGGTAATAATCTTCCTTGTCGAAAAAGCATACCGTGATGCCGACGTGGGTGAAAATATCCGTCTCGAGTGATATTCCCTTATAAATATGTATCTTTTTCGGCGTGATTTTTCCGCCGCTGTCAGTACCGCAGAACGCCATCCAGCCATCCGGTACGCTCACGCGCAGCTTTCCGCTGTTGAAAACACTCATACGGTTATTCTGCCCTCACAAATCGGATAGTCATAAAGAAAACGAAGCCGTCCTCGTCCGAGCCTCTTGTCCACCCGTCCTCGCTGAGTTCAGTCGTATACCAAAGCACGCCGTCACGGTCCTCCCACGTTTCTGCGCCGCCTATCATCATTCCGTCACGCAAGCTGATCTCACCTTCGGCAACAGCCACATCAACTTCTTCTTTACTAACGCCCTCCGGAAGCGGCATAAGCATATACATCTTGCCGTCATCGCCGACCTCGCTCTGCGTACCGATCATAGTTTTTCTCTCCCGAAGCTCATCAGAAACGGCTTCCCCGTCGGTTTCGTCGATATACGGCATCGGAGATTTCAGATAATCCTCCGCACAAAGATACACCATTTCGTCAGAATCCGTCACAGTACCAATCGAATGAAACGTCCATTTTCCAACATAACTCATCGCATATGCCTCCTTATTGGTGATTTGTTTTACGTTAAATAATTTTCCTTCTCAAAGACCTCCTCACATACAGTCAGAGAAGAGCTTTGAGAAGGAGGGAACCGCGGTTCCCTCTTTCTAAATCAGGTGATTTCAGTATTCGCAAGCATTTCGTTCAGCGCCTGCACAAATTCGTGGTAGCCCTTCGGAAAATTCGCAGAGCCTTCCGCTCGAATCGTTTGTCCGCCGTTCACCGTCGCCGTGAAGGTGAACATCGTACCGTCCTTCACGCCCCTCGGATGTTTGCCGTGGAAGCCGTCCCAACGAAGGATACCGCAGGTGTTCATAAGCTCGATCATCGTCTGCACGCCGCAGGGTGCGCTCAACTCAAGTACAAGCTCGTCTTCTCCACCACGGTAGGTTTCACGATAACGCCGCAGCTGTGTCGCGTCACCCTCGCCCTCGAGCGTGTAGACAACGCCGCCGCGCATCGTACGCAAGGTAAGCGTCATCTCCTCTACCGAGGCGACCGTATTCTTAGCGTCTTTGCTGCATCCGAATAAACCAAACAGCGTCGTAAATATCATAGCGACTGTAAGTATGCAAAGCCTCACGCCCACGGATCGTCGGATCTCGCCTTACGGATGCTCACGAGCAGGAACTGATCCCACAGCATCCATCTGCCGTCGCCGAGCCTTCGCAGGACTATCTCACGGGGACTGTCCGCGCCGCCGCTCTTTATGTAGAGCTTCTTATACCCTTCGTTTGCGTCGGAATAGGGGCCGCTCGTTACCGTGATCGTAAAGGGCGTGTCCGGCGTATAGTCGTTTGCGGGAACAGCGCCACTAAAATACGAGAACGGAACGTATTTAACCTCCATAAAGCGATCGTTCAGAAAGGAGATCTCCTGATTCGACAGCGGACGTGGGCCGCGCAGGAAATTAAGCATTTCCGTGCCGATCGACTTGTCTGCGGCGTAAGCGCACAGCGCGCAGACGGTAAGGGCTGCAGTCGCAAAGGGACTTGACAGTGCCGCCTCGGGCAACGCCTTCATTTCATCAAGGCTTTCGGGAAGCGCCGCAAAGGTAAAGGTCTCCTCACTCGCAAAGGCAGCTGCCGCGGCTGACTTTACCGCACTCTGCACGTTTTTCTTAAGCTTATCGAAAATTGACATAGTAAAATCCTCCTTCAGATTTATTCGTTTTCTAATTTGGTTGCCGCGCCAAACAGCATAACAAGTGCCTTTTCCGCCTCAAGCGGCAAAAAACCGCTCTGGTTGTCGCGGGCGTAAATGCGCTCGCCGCTATCATAGACTATATCAATGCTTTCGCCATACATAGCAGGCAGACCGCTGACGTTATGGTAATACCCATTATGCCTTGCAAAATCGTAATCCGAAACGATTTTTTGCAGCCGCACCATAAAATCCGCGTCCGCTTTGTACTCTGCCTTATCACTTTCGCCGCCGCGTTCACGCCAATTATACTTTACCAGCACATCGCCGTCCTTCAGAGCAGCATCCAGTGTGTAGATGCGGTTACCCAAGCCGTCCGTTTCACACGCCGCAAAGAGAGAAATCACACAGCAAAAGCTCACGATCTCGCTTGACTCGATCACCTTCGGTGCGTCGGCCCAATATCGTTTGACAACGCCGCCGTCTATTTCATCCGTTTCTCTGTCCATACGTCTGTACCGTAGTGCCGCAATGCCGCCGGCAATCGCGGCGGCAAATACGGCTCCAAGCACGATGAACGACCATTTCATACGTTCACCCCGCTACTCTGTTAGTTTTTCTTATTCTTTTTTGCAAGTACAACTGCAACAACCACGATGCAAGCAAGTGCAACAATACCGCAAGCGATCACTGCGATCCACATTGCCGTATTATCGGGAGCCGGTGCGGTATCGTCATCCGTGTCGCCCTTCGGAGTTGTGTCAGGCTTGTCATCGGTATCATCCGCTTGAGTGGAATCATCTTTGTCGCCCTGCTTATAGGAGCAAACGGTACATTTGCCTGCCTTGTTAAAGTCGTGCGCCTCTCTTTCAACTACGATCTCGTCGCAGCCCTTAGCGGTGCACTCCTTCCAGTGCGTATCCTCATCCGACTTCCACTTGGATTCCTTGTGTCCTGTTGCCTCAATGATAATTTCGGAATCATCAGTTATCTCATTGTTGCCCTTGCTGTCGCTGAAGATGGCGTCGCAGGATTCGCAGTAGTAGTAAGCTTTTTTACCGCTTGTAGTGCAGGTTGCATCTACTTCATCCATCTTGGACAGGTTATGCTCGTGTGAAAGTGCCGGTTTAATTATATAGCCGCAGACGGTACACAGCTGGGCGTTAGCCTCTGTTGCCTCTGCACCGGGGGTATGCTTGACTACGCTGTCATGTGCGTCACAGCCCATTACGGTACAGCCGTGTGCGTGACCGGAAGCCGTTCTGTAAAGCCACTCGCTTGAGTACTTGTGCTCGCCGGTCTTACCGTATGCAGTGCCGCAGACGGTGCATACCGCCTTGTTCTGACAGTCAGCCGTACCGCCGGTATGAGCCTGCACGGTATCGTGCTCACCGCAAACGGTGCACTTGTATGCGTGACCCTTGGAATCGGTGTAATTCGGGGTGGTGCTCCACTGATGCTGCATTACTTCGCCGTACTCTGCCTTACAGTCAGCGCATTTTGCCAATTCGCCGCACTTTGCCTTACCGCCGCTGTGAGGCACCATTTCATCAAACGTGCCACATTCCTTACACTTATGAGCGTGGCCTGCTTCTCCGTTGCTTTCCCAAGCAGTTCCGAAATTGTGCGCTGCAAACTCGCCGTAGTATTCACCACACATCTTGCAGATCGCGCGGTTGTCGCAGGTTGCCTTCCCGCCGGTATGCTCGAGCTTTTCTATCTTACCCCAAGCGTTTATGTCGGCAATTTCCTTGGTGCACTTGGCATCCTCAAAGTTTTTGCCGCACTCGGGACAGAAGTAGTAAGCTTCCTTGCCTTCTTCCTTACAGGTTGCCTCAACCTCGTCCACCTTCTTCGCCGAGTGCTTATGCTCTTCAGTTTTTGGGAAGGTGTAGTAGAGAGTTGCCTCTTCTTCGCTGCGAGAGGTTACGTCGGCGCTCTTAGCGTTAACGGTAGCCGCTACGTTTATATCGCCGGATTTGTACTGGAACTCATAGCCCTCGTTTGCCCAGACCATAATCTGTGCCGTGTAGGTCTTGCCTGCCTCGAACTTGTCGGTGGTGGACATAACCTTCTTGTCGGTTTCGTTGTACCAGGAAATACCGTTCTTGGTGGTTGCGTTGTTATAGTTGGCTGCGCCGTAATTTACGTTAGTGTACGTTGCCTCGTAGTCGGGAGTATTTCCCGTAGCGGGTGCGTCAATGTCGGTAACGCCCACCTTGCTGATTGCCACGCTTCCGGTAGCGGGGAACGCATACGTAACGAGTATCTCGTTCTTGTTTCCGGAAATAGACGCGCTCTTGCCGTTGACGGTGGCGGTCATAGAAACGTTTCCGTAAGAATTGGTGGCAAATTCATACCCTTCCTTTGCCTTAAGGCGGATGTCCACCTGATAAGCCTTGCCGGGCAAGAATGCCTGCGTGCCGTCACAGACGATATACGAGCTGTCTACCTCGGACCAGCAAACGCCGTTCTTGTAATAGGCGTCGTTTCTGCCGTTGTTTTCATATCCGGCACCACCGGTGAAGGTATAGTCGGGTGCTTTGCCAGCGGCAGGTGCGTCGATGCCGCCAATCTCGATCTTGTTTATTTTAGCAGCTGTGTCACAGTCAAATACGCAGGCAGCAACTACGTACAGATTGGAATAGTTATCGTACGTCGGAAGGACGGTCGCCGTTTTTCCGTTCATTTTAACCGTAACAGTCGGGAACGGCTTGCCGGGCTGTGCTAAAAAGTGATTCGGGTCTGTGGCAAAGCTTGCACCGTAGGCTGTGCCGAGTGTAAGCGTCAGCGTGTATTTCTTGCCGTATTCAAAGACGTCATTTCCCGCCAGAGTAGTGCCGTCCTGTAAAGCCCATGCAAACTTGTTAACGTTGACCTGACCGTTGTTCGAGTTTCCGTTTATGGCGTCAATGCCTATACCCGAAGCCTGCCACGTGGTGGGAACGCGCTCACCCGGTACAGGCGCAGGAACGTCAAACTCCACGCTTTCGATGGGAGCTGCCTCAACCGTCGGGAAGGTATACATAACAGTGAGGTATTTCTGATACGTGGTATCGTGCTCATACTTGGATGCGTCTACCGAGAAAAGGCTGTAATCCATCGCATTGTTAGCATTTGCAGCATTACCGTTTACGGTAACGCTCGAGATTGCCGGTCTTCTTGAACTGTCGGTATTGAAATAATGATTGGCACTTGCAACCTCAAGGACTACGTAAACCTTGTATTTTGTTCCTGCGCTCGCAGTTGCCGATGTGCTTGTTATGTAATCGTGACCGTTCTGCGTCATCCAGGCAACCTTGATGACGTTATATTTCTGTGAGTTTTCTTCTGCTGTGAAATCGAATTTTTTGCCCGCCGTGGGAGCATCGATTCCGGTAATGGCAACGTCGTCGATCTGATACGTGGTGAACATCTCCTTCGCCGCGCTCACCGATACGGACGCGATGCCAAGCATCATAAGAAGGCAAAGCATCACGGCAAATATTCGCTTGAAACGTGTGATTTTTTTCATAACTTGATTCTCCTTGATGTAAAAAATTTATTTATTCTCGCTAAAGCCAACCTTTCTGCCGCAGTGTGGACAATACTGCGTATCCCCGGTCAGGGGAATGTCGCACGTCGGACAGCAGAAATGCATCATTTTGTATTCGTCAAATAGAGTTTTTCGTGTCAGTAGCGTTTTGCACGCAGAGCACCTAAGTGACGTTCTTTTTGCTATCTGACCGCATTTCGGACATATCTTGATTTTTTTCATAGCGTACGGACCCATTCCATAAGCTCCAAGCCGTACGAATTTTTCGGTTTTGTTATCGCGTATCATCAAAGCTTCCTCCGTAGATCAGATGCTCTTTGCATTTCGGACATACACAGTCAAAGGAGGATATTTTTGCTCCGCAGAACTTACAGTATTCGGGGGTGTTTTCCCACGGTGCACAGGCAACGCACTCAAGTGCGTCAGCGTTGTACATCGCATCTATCACCCATTTACCGCATTTTTGACAGAGCTGAAAATTTTTCTTCCCCTCGGTTTCCCAAGCAAGCTCAAGCTCTGTATCCAGATCTGCTTCGTTGTATACCCTTGTTGTAGAGAAGCGTGCTCCGGTCAGATCACAGAAAAATTTGTAGCGGTTTCCGCCGGAATCCGCAATGACCTTGTAGTGCGCAGTTTTTCTTTTTTGCATACAACGTCCCCCTCTGTTTGTGGTTGCACAATTGCCCCACAGTCATATTACACGAACAAAACAGCCGGTATTTCTTGACGGGGGCAAAATTTTATGATATAATTAGTTTATAATAATAAATTCGGGGTGGTCTCCGGGTACGTTGGCGCGCTTGCCGGAGACATGACTTGAAGTTCAGTCATGGGGTACCCCGCGTTCTTTTCAAAACGGCGACAAGATCTATACCCTCCTTCGGTAACCTTGCAACTATAATTATAAGAATTTTTTCGGTTTTTACCCCACCCGAATTTACCATAACGGGTAGGAAGACCATAGAAATTGTAAAAAAGGGTAGGATTTCGGGTAGGAAGCCCGTACCGAAAGGTGGAAATTATGAGAAAAACAATTGTATTTATTCTGGCGTTGATCATTTTATCGGCAGCCCTGTACGGCTGTGCCCACACTGCTATGCCGGGTCCACAAAATCCCGTCACGCTTAATATGTGGCACGTCTACGGAAGCCAGACAAAATCACCGCTCAATACCGTTATCGACGAGTTTAACAGCACAGTCGGCCGTGAGCACGGCATCACGATCAACATAGTGTCTGTCACAAGCTCATCTGCGATCGACAAGGCGTTGGCGGCTTCTGCAAACGGAGAACCGGGTGCCGAAGCAATGCCGGACCTCTTTACGGCTTATCCACGTGTGGTTGAGATCGTGAACAAGGATACTCTCCTTGCCTGGAACGACTATTTCACCGAAGAAGAGCTTGCCGCTTTCCACGCAGAGTTTCTTTCCGAGGGATATTTCGAAAATGAGCTACTTATACTCCCGATAGCGAAATCAACGGAGGCGTTTTATCTTAACAAGACCGTGTTCGACCGCTTCAGCGCGGACACAGGCATTTCCGTTGATACGCTTAATACGTTTGACGGAGTATTTGAAGCCGCCCGCAAATACTATGACTGGTCAGGCGGTCAGAATTTTATGCAGATCAACGACTACTACAACTATGCCTTTGTAGGAATGAAGGCGTACGGGGGCGAGCTTGTCAGAAACGGAAGGCTTCGCCTTGATGACGACGCGTTCAAAAAGATCTGGGAGCCGCTGGCACAAACGGCCATTTACGGCGGCATATGTCTTGAGGACGGCTATGCTGCATCACGGTGGAAAACCGCAGAGATCATCGCAAACACAGGCTCCAGCGCAGACGTTTTGTATCAGCCGACTGAAATCGTTCATCCTGACAACACAACGGAGCCGCTCGAATCGGTTTCCTTGCCCTACCCCACCTTCAACGACCGTTTCTGCGGCGTAATCTATCGCGGCGGCGGTTTGCTCGCGCTAAAAAGCGAGGACGAACGAAAAAACCAGGCAGCATACATTTTCGCAAAATGGCTGACAGATACCGAGCACAACCTCGACTTCGTCACACACGCAGGCTATTTGCCCGTTACAGACGACGCGTTTGAGACGCTGTTTGCGGATTTTGGCATTGTAGAAACGGAAAGCTACCGCGGTATCTACCAAACGGTAGATAAAATGTTTGACGAATATTCCTTCTTCGCGCTTCCCGTATACCACGGCGCCTCGGATATCCAGCTCGGCTTCGAAGCTAACGTCAAGGCTGTTTTGAAGGCTGCCCATATTCAATATAAAAAACGCCTCGCCGAAGGCGAGGATCCCGCGAGTCTTATGACTGAACTCGTCGACTCTACCCTTTCCGAGCTCAAAAGCTTGTCAGAATAACGTGTGGTGACAGTATGAAAACGGTTCGAAAACTAAGTCTGAGGAACATCATTGAACAGATAAAAGCCGAGGGCATATCTATGCGCAGACGCTTTACCCTTTATATCATATCTGCGATCATTCTGGTTTTGTCCTTGATCTTGCTGCTTTTAAATCTGTTCGGAAACATCAATCCCGCCCACACACATATTATAAACATTCTGGATACGCAGCTCGTTTCTTACACGGACGGCATTAAGCGAGATTATGACAAGGTGGCGGCTCACGCAATTTCCTTTGCAGAGCAGCTCGAGAAGGAAATCCAGCATTATCTGAGCTCCAAAAGCCTTGCATTTGAGGATCTGGAAAACAATGCAGAGGTGCTTTCCGAGCTGCAGGGAGCACTCTACGGCACCGTTTACCTGAATATGCAGCTCACACCGTCAAGCGGTACGTTCTTTATACTTGACACGACGGTGAACAGCAGCTCTGAAAATCCGCTGTTCAACGGCATTTATCTCAAATACGTAAATCTCTATTCTGCAAGCACCGTCAATAACGAGATCACCCTATACAGAGGCTCGTTTTCCACTGCAAAAAAAGGTGATCTCAACTTCCACAGCGCATGGAACAACGAGATGCGAACGGACTTTTTCGAGAAATGTGATTCTGCCTTTTCCGATGGTACGCACTATATTCTCAGCCCCACGGTAGAAATTCCCGACACGTGGGAGCGAGGCAGATATGTATACGTGCCGATCCACGACTCCAAGGGAAACATTATCGGCGTATGCGGTTTTGAGATCAACGACTTATATTTCAATCTTTCCAAGAATGCACACGACGACAAATTCGGACAGCTCATCGGCGCCCTGCTCGATGAGAAGCAGGGCGGGTACTCCGGACAGTTCAGCTCCAACCGCTATAACACCCTCAATCAGGGAACAGTGAAGGTTACTGAAAATGACCGATATACCGTATTTGATTTTGGGTCTGAAAAAGGGATTGGTAAGACGCGCAGCGTTACTTTGGGTGATGACACATTCACAGTCGCCCTGATGATACCCGAAGCACAGTTCGATGCGTTTGTACTGCACGGTCAGATGAAGACAACGATTATCATATTCGCAGTTATGCTCGTAATGCTTGCATACTGTCTGTTTATGAGCAGAAAATACGTTGCACCTATTTTGAGGAAGCTTGAGCAGGTCAAGTACAGCGAGAGCGACGGTGAGCAGCTAAAGATACGTGAAATCGACGATCTTCTTGCGCATTTTGAAGAAAGGGCCTCGGCATATGAGAAACAACTGAATATCCTTCAGGCAGCAAAGGAAGCCGCCGAGGAGGAAGCTCTGCGCACCAAAAAGGAGTACGAAAAGGCCCTTGAGGAATATGAGCTTGCCCAAAGCGAAATTATGCATCTTTCCGAGGAAAGCAAGACCGAGATCGTACTCGAGGATTACGAATACTTCATCTGCAATCTGAAAACGCTGACGCCTCGTGAGCTTTATATTTACGAGCTGTACATTGAGGGAAAATCGACGGCTGAGATAGCGGCAGTTGTCGGTATAAAGGAAAACACGGTGAAGTACCACAGCAAGAACATTTACAGTAAGCTCGGTATCTCATCACGCAAGCAGCTCCTCAGATTTGCCTCGCTGAAGCAGCATCAGGACAAAAAAAGAGGCGACACCCTTGAAGGTGTACAGCCCTTATCGGAAGAATATTAGGAATAAACAATATTGAATGCAAACGAAAAACGCACCCCTATGGGTGCGTTTTCGTTTTAATTGGCAAGTCAGGCCGAAAAAGATATCACCGAATTTTTAGGAAAATCCGCTTGTGACAAGGCTTTTTCGGACTTTTTTATATTTTTTCTCGGTGCGTGTCATAGTTGACGATCTTTCTTGTCCCTTTTTATTGAGAACCGAAAAAGATATCACCTCAATCAAGTCATTTTCATTGAGGGCGTTTCTTGTCCATCATCTTTTTGGCTTTCAGTAAAATCAAGTTTATACCTTTTTGCGCTTTCTTCTCATCACAATAGTAACAACGAGCAAAACGACAATTACACTCATCAAAACA
>JAZSJI010000205.1:0-6177 GCA_045534235.1 Candidatus Flemingiibacterium sp.
CTATCGACATTGATACCGGTAAGGCTATCACTGTTTACGCTCCCGCTCCGAACCTCGAGCCCGGTATGGTTTACGAGTTCGACGCTAACGGCGTAATTCTCGGTTACGAGGAGATGACCACCTCTAACGTAGATGACTACGACACCACCCTCGCAGCTATCGCACCTCTCAGCAACACTGACAAGTACGAAATGTTCGACGATCAGGATCTTGCTATCGACTGCCTCGTTGAGGAGAAGACCTACGACGTATCCGTTGCAGGCGGCACCATCTTTGACTACGACGAGTACGTAATCAAGGCTGCTACCCTCGTTAACATCGGTGAGGACATCACTCTCGTACGCGGTGCAAATTCTACCGACCTCGAGTACGATGCACTTTCCTCCACCACTGCTTGGAATATGGTTGTTAACTTCTTCATCTATGACGAAGATAACAACGTTGAGTCTGACGTATTCACCGTTAAGATTTCCAACACCGAGCTTCTCTTCCTCGTTGCTGCAAAGTAATTAGGAAAATAACTGAATAAGTTATAAATCAGAACCGTTCCCTTCGGGGAACGGTTCTTTTTTGCCTTTTCGCGCAGAGGAGGGCAAAGGGGGCGAGCATTTTCAAAATTTGGCTACCCTATAATTCTACCAATACCTTGCAATTTGCGTCGGTTTAAGGTATAATATAGGTATAATATTTTGTTTGGAGTTAGCTATGATAAAAATACTGCACTGTGCCGACCTGCACCTTGACAGTCCGATGTCCGTGCTCGACGTAGCGAAGGCTGAAGCGCGCCGCCGCGATCTTCGCGCCGCGCTCACGTCCTTGACGATGTTCATAAAATCGAATGCTGTTGATTTTCTGCTTATCGCGGGAGATCTTTTCGACGGCGAGTTCGTTTCACGCGATACTGTTGCACTTCTTTGCCGCGAATTTGCGTCGATACCCGACTGTCGCGTTATAATCGCGCCCGGCAACCACGATCCGTATACTTTTTCGAGCCATTATCGTCTGACGGATTTCCCCGAAAACGTGTACGTTTTCGATAGCGAAGAGGTAAAAAGCTTCGATTTTCCCGAGAAGAATACGACCGTTTACGGTTGGGCGTTCACGTCGGACGCGCTTGAGGCGTGTCCGCTTGAGGGCTTTGAGGTAGCCTCGCGCGAGCGTATCAACCTGCTTGTTGCACACGGCGAGCTTGACGGCGGCGAGAGCAAATATTGCCCGATTCCGTCGAAAACACTCGCGGCGTGTGGCTTTGACTACGCGGCGCTCGGTCACGTGCATACGCACGGCGGTGTTCTTCCGCTCGGCGACGGATACGTCGCATACAGCGGCTGCCTCGAGGGGCGCGGATTTGACGAATGCGGCATAAAGGGTGCTGTGCTCGCCGTTGCGGGTAAGACGGACAAGCTTGATTTCGCGGCAAAATTTGAGCGCTTTTGTAAGCGTTATTATGAGATCGCGAAATGCGACGTCAGCGGCTCCGCGTCAAACGCGGACGTGCTCACAAAGCTTACGGCGTTTATAAAGGACGCGCACTTTGGCGATGACGTTGCTCTGCGCTTGCATCTTAGGGGCAGCGTGGCGAGCGATTTCAAGATGTCGACAGCATTTCTCATAGAGCAGTTCCCGCAGCTTTACCGCTTCGAGATTGTCGACGAAACGGTGCCGCTTGCCGATAGTGACAGACTTTCAAACGATCCCACGATCCGCGGCGCGTATTACCGCAGTCTTGAGCCGATGCTCGCGAGTGCTAACGCGTCCGAGCGCGAGATAGCGGCGATGGCACTTCGGTACGGTCTTGCGGCTCTCGCGGGCAACGATATAGCGGACGAGTGAGGTGCGAGATGTATATAGAGAAGATACATATTGATACGTTCGGCAAGCTCTCTGACCGAGATTTTGTATTTGAGCGCGGAGTTAATATAATAGAAGGCGAGAATGAGAGCGGAAAGTCGACGCTCGCGGCGTTTATCAAGTTTATTTTTTACGGTGTGCCATCGCGTGAGCGCGCGGGCGTGCTGTCGTGGCAGACGGGTGGTGCGGCAGGAAGCATAACCTTCTCTGATGGCGACAAGCGCTACCGTATCGAGCGTGCACTTCTCGGTAGTCGAGAGGCGGTGCAGCTTGTCGACGCTGACACGAATATGGTCGTGCGAGGCGCGCTTGACGGTACTACTCCGGGCGAGCTTTTCTTTGGCGTGGGAGCTGATATGTTCACGGCGACGGCGTTCGTGTCACAGCTCGGTAAAACGTCGCCGAGCGGTGCGAAGGTCAGTGACGGAATAGAGAATATACTGTTCTCGGCGGACGAGAGCGTGAATACGCAGAAGGCGATCTCGAAGCTTGATGCGATGCGAGTATCCCTGCTTCACAAAAACGAGAAGGGGGGCCGTCTTTTTGAGCTTGACGCGGAGTGCGCGGAAACAGAGGTGCGCCTTGACGAGTCAAGACGCGGACACGACGACATACTCGCCAAGGAGGCGCAGCTTGCCGATATAAGAGAAAAGTATGCCGCCGCGAGTGAAAAAGCGGAGGATATTTCCACTCGCATCGAGCAGTTTGAGGCAAGGCGAGTTTCGGAGCTTTTTTCGCGCTCGCATAAGATTGAGAATAAGCTTGAGGAGCTTCGCGCGCATATTGCGCGTGAAACGGGCGCGGACGTCGCGTCGATAAACAAGCTCGAGCATACTATAAGCAAAATATCGCTTCTTGAAAAGGAAGCGAATGAGGCTGAAAAGCGCGAGGCGGAGCTACCGCCTATAACAGAAGACACCGAGCTTGACGAGTACGTTGCAAACGGCGGTATTACGACGTTGCTTTCCAAAATGGAACTTTCGGCAACACGCGCAAGGGCGTATACCGCGGTAGGTGCGGTGGCGCTTCTCATCGGATTAGCATTAATCTTTTTCGGCGTGCTTACGCTCGTTATCGGCAAGTCGCCTATGGTTGCACTTATAATTGGCGGTGCGGCGGTTCTGGCGATATCGGTGACACTTTTCGTGCTCGGTGCACGCTCGCGCGCTGATGCAAGGGCTATTGAGGATAAATACGATTTCGACGAGCTTGAGGGCAGACTTGCCGCTCGCAGTGAGGCGCTCGATGCGGCAAAGCTTGCCGCGCTTGCACACGCGACGGCGCGTCGCATTTACGAGGAAGCGTACGATGAAGCAAAGCGTACGTACGGCTGTGAATACGACGGGCTTGTGGCGATGCTCGACGAGCAGAAGCAAAAGCTTAAGTCGATCGAGCAGTTAAAGGCGGAGTACGACAAGTACGACACCGTGCTCGGCGAGATAAAGAGCCAGCTTGAGCCGTACGACGAAGCGCATACGCTTGAGACGATTGACGAGAGCGTGGACGTTTCGGATATAGACGCGGACAAGCTTCCGGAGCTTCGACGCGAGGTGGATTTTTCGGCTAAAATGGCGGCATCGCTTGAAAAGCATATAATTGAGCTTGAAAAAACGCTCGCAGGGCTTTATCCAACGGTTGAAGAGCCGACGGCTGTCGCTGATAAGCTTTCGGCGCTTAATGCAGAGCGCCAAACGCTTGCAAAGCGCTATGCGGCGTATAAGCTTGCACTCGAAAAGATGTCGGAGGCGAGTGATAGCTTGCGTGAGAGCATCTCTCCACGACTTGCAAAGGATACCGCGCTTCTGATGGGGCATATTACGGGCGGAAAGTACAAAGAGTTTGGCGTTGGAACACAGCTCGAGCTGTGCGTTGAAACCGAAAACGGCACGAAGGATATTGACGCGCTCAGCGCAGGAACGCAGGACGCGGCGTATCTGTGCCTTAGAATGGCGCTTATAACGCTTCTCTACCGCAAGACTACGCCTCCGGTCATTTATGATGAGGCATTTTCGCGCCAAGACGACGGCAGACTTTTAAATATGCTGAAAATAGCGAGCATTCAGGGCGCGCAGAGCATAATATTTACCTCTAACTCGCGTGAGGCTGATACTATGCGTACGCTTGGCGACTTTAACCTTATAAAGATGTAAGAATAAGTGTGCGGCTGTATAATATCTTTCTATGATGGGAAATATAGTACCGTAAAATAACGGTACGGAGATATTATGATGCAGAAGGCTTTTGAATACGGAATTGTGTTTGCGCTCGGTTCGGTGGGATACGCTCTCGTCGAGCTCGTGTGGCGCGGTCGTACCCATTGGACTATGATGCTTACGGGTGGAACGTGCCTTGCACTTATCTATCTTACAGAGCGGCGATATGCCGGCGCACCGAGATGGAAACGGTGTGTAGTGGGCACAGAGGTGATAACCATTCTTGAGCTTGCGGTGGGATTCTTGGTTAACGTACTTCTCGGCTGGTCGGTCTGGGACTATTCACGGCTGCCGCTTAACCTATTTGGGCAGATATGTCCGCTCTACAGCGCGCTGTGGTTCTTACTGTGCCTTCCTGTCACACGCTTTTGCTCGTGGCTTGGACGGCTCATCGAGAATATTTCATCACCTGAAAAAGAACGCCTTTCGATGTAATCGAAGGGCGTTTTTCTGTTTTTGCTCGGTGGGGTGGCTTTTTGGCGAAAAAGAACGCTTTTTTTACGTTATATATGCTTTTTAGATGCAAACTACTTGATTTATTAACAAAAACGCGATATAATATAGTATAAGACTAAAAATTTCGAGAGAAAAAATACAGTATTTTACACGAGGTGCAAAATTATGCAAAAAATCAAAAAAGCAGTAATTCCCGCCGCCGGCCTTGGTACGCGTATGCTTCCTATTTCGAAGGCTGTACCGAAGGAAATGCTTCCTTTAGTTGACCGTCCTGCAATATCCGTTCTCGTTGAGGAGGCGGTAGCCGCAGGCGCAGAGGATATACTTATAATCACCGGCCGCGGCAAGGAAGCTATCGAGAATTACTTTGACTATAGCGTTGAGTACGAGAAAAAGTTTACCGACGCAGGTAAGCTTGACAAGGTTGAGGAGCTTCGCGGCGTTTGCACGTCCGCAAACGTGTATTTCCTTCGCCAGAAGGTGACCAGAGGTCTTGGTGACGCGGTGCTTAAGGCAAAGAACTTTATCGGCGACGAGTCCTTCTACATACTCTACGGTGACGACGTTATCATCTCTGAAACCCCTGTTTGCACACAGCTTGCAAACGCATTTGAAAAGTACGGCAAGGCGGCTTGCGGCGTTAAGCCCGTTCCGATGGAGCTCGTTCGCAAATACAGCTCGCTTAAGGCAGACTGCAACGGTGACAACACCTATCACGTTACCGATATGATCGAAAAACCGGCACCCGGACAGGAATTTTCCAACCTTTCTATTCTCGGACGTGTGCTTCTTACCCCCGATATTTTCGAGATACTCGAGAACACTCCTCTTGGCGCAGGCGGCGAGCTTCAGCTCACCGACGCTATGAAAACTCTCTCACGCCGCGAAGGTATGACGGCGGTTGATTTCGAGGGCGAGCGCTTTGACTTTGGCTCGAAGCTCGGATTTTTGATGGCAAACGTCAAGACCGGCATAAATCATCCCGAGGTTGGCGAGGACTTCAGAAAGTTCCTTATCGAATTTGCAAATTCGCTTTAAAAATAATTTTTGAGGAGTACACGTATGGACCGCGTATCAAAGCATAACTATTACCTTGATATAGCAGAAACCGTTGCATCTCGCGCGACTTGTCTTCGCAAGAAGTACGGCGCGATCATCGTCAAGAACGACGTTATCGTTTCCACGGGCTACAATGGCGCTCCGAGAGGCCGCAAAAACTGTACGGATCTCGGCTTCTGTATGCGCGACAAATTAAATATTCCGCGAGGTGAGCGCTACGAGATGTGCCGCTCGGTTCATGCCGAAGCCAACGCCATCATAAGTGCAAAGCGCGACGAAATGATAGACGCCACGCTTTATCTTGTGGGCAAGCACTATGCCACAGGCGAGCTTGTGGAAAATGCAATGTGTTGCGCTATGTGCAAAAGGCAGATCATAAATGCAGGCATAGAAAAGGTTATAATAAGAAACACTCATGATGAATACACAGTGACCCAAGTGGCAGAGTCCATAGAAAATGAAGAATCTCTCGATGGTGTGTATGGTTATTAACGAGGGAGCATAGCGATGAATTCTAAATTCACAAGATTGCGCCTTGCATGCTACACATCGGGCATATCGATGTCGGTTGTGTCAAGTCTTTCGCCCATATTGTTTC
>JAZSJI010000200.1:0-3997 GCA_045534235.1 Candidatus Flemingiibacterium sp.
GTATCCTTTCGGTAGTTGGTTTGTACTAATATTATAAGCGCAAATCGCCCAAAAGGAAACCCCTAAATTTTTGGAAACGCCCACATGAGCACGTGCCGTGCGCGTGTGGAATAAATAAATTAAAATTTTATCAAAAATTTCATAAAACCTCTTTTCTTTAATAAAAATATATGATATAATATAAGTAACTGTAGCTATGCACAGAAAGGATATAAACCGCTATGAATTGGGAAGAACTCGAAAAAGCCTGCGCCTCCTGCCATAAATGCCCGCTCGGCGATACTCGCACCAACTGCGTTTTCGGTACGGGCAGTAAAAATGCCAGACTTATGTTCGTCGGCGAAGCACCCGGCGAAAAGGAGGACCTGTCAGGTGTACCGTTCGTCGGCGCGGCAGGTAAGCTGCTTGACCGCTTTTTGGAGGCTGTCGACATCCCACGCGAGGACGTTTATATCGCCAATATATTAAAATGCCGTCCGCCGAAGAACCGTGATCCGCTCCCGGCAGAGGAGGACGCGTGCATCGAATATCTTCGCGAGCAGATACGGCTTATTGACCCCGAGCTTATCGTGTGCCTCGGACGCATCTCCGCTATGCGCCTCATAAAGCCCGATTTTCGTATCACAAAGGAGCACGGCACGTGGTTTACGTACGAAGGTAAGCCGATAGCGGATGTGTACCACCCTGCGGCACTTTTACGTGATCCGCGCCGCAAGGAGGAGATGCTCGTCGATATGAAAATGATAAAGGCTACACTCGACAAAGGAGCAAAATGAAAATACTCATAATGATGACGGGCGGTACGATAAGCACCACCGCAAACGCAAACGGTCATCTCACCGCAAACGGAAAGAGCACCGTTTCCTTCCTCGCGAATACGCTTCTCTCAAGCGGTGACTACGACGTAGAGTTCGACTATATCCACCCGCTCAATATTCTTTCCGAAAATATGACCTTTCCGCGGCTTAACGTGCTGCTTGACGAGTTTAGCTCGCTTGACCCGAACGCTTACGGCGCGATAATCGTCGCACACGGAACGGACACGCTTGCGTATACGTCAAGCCTTCTCTCGCTCGTGCTTGCAGGCTGGTCAGAGAGGCCGATATTCCTCGTTTCGAGCGACCATACGCTGACCGACGAGCGCGCGAACGGCCACGATAACTTCAGAGCCGCCATCGAGCTTGCGCTTGACGGGTTCGGCGCGGGCGTATACGTGCCATACCGCAATTCTGACGGCGTGATCTACCTTCACCACGGCGCGCACCTTCGGCAGTGCGACAACTTCACCGCGGATTTCTTTTCCGCCGATATGTGCCCGTACAAAGAAGCAAAGCCGTACGAGGTGCAGGCACAGTTCCCGCTTATTAAAGCTCTGCCGAGGCTTAACGAGTGCGTTATGATGATAGAGCCGTACGTCGGCATCGACTATTCAAACTATCTCCTGCCGCCGCATATCTCTGCGGTGCTTCACGGAAGCTCTCACTCATCAAGCGCGTGTGCGGAGCGCTCTGACAGATCGGAGCCGTTTTCCCGCCGCTCGGTGATATACCTTGCAAACGAGTGCAAAAAGCGCGGCATTGACCTGTTTCTCTCGCCGCTTCCCGAGGCGATGCGAAAGACGCTCGGAACGTACGCATCTACCGCCGATATACTAATGAACGGCGCAAAGCCGATATTCTCACTTACGAATGAAACTGCCTATATGAAGCTCGCACTTGCATATTCGCTCGGATATGAGGGCGACGAAGTGCCCGCGTTCCTTGAGCGCGAGGTGGCAAGTGAAAAGCTCGAGGGCTAAAATAAAGGAAGTGTTACACTTGGAAAAACTGAAATTCAGAGTTGTTGCCGAGCATCCGCTCTATGAGCGTGAGCTTAAGCTCGAGCTCGAGCATCTGGGGCTCGTCGAAGCGCCCGAGGGCTCGCGCGACTATCAGGTGCTCGCGGCAGAGGGGCTTTGTGAGCCGCCGCCGCAGAAAAGGCTTAAGGCTGCTATCTTTATTGACTGCGGACTGCTCAGCGTTTCTATGCCCGAGCAGGTAAAGGTGCTGCTTCTCAGCCGCCCGTTTCCGCTTGCCGAGCTGCGCCGATTTATAGACGACGTCAAAGAGGGCGTCGACGAGAACGAGTACGAGGAAAACTCGCTCGTTATCTCGGCTGAGGATATGACCGTAAGCTTTGGCGACGTAGTGGTGAAGCTTACGCCGCGCGAGTTCGCGCTTCTCGAATATCTGCACGCAAGACCCGGTGAAACGGTCAGCCGTGCGGAGCTTTTGCACAATCTTTGGAACGATAAGGACGCGCGCGACACGAACGTCGTGGACGTTTACGTTCGCTTCCTTCGCTCGAAGCTTGACGAGCCGCTCGGACTGCGCCTTATCCGCGCCGTACGCGGCGAGGGCTACGTTTACGCGTACGAAAATCCGAAGGGCGCGTGGGCGAGAGCAAGGCGTGAGGCGGCAAATGAAAAAGATACAGACGAGGAAACCTAAATGAACAACAGCTACGATCTGCTTATACGCGACGTTCGTCGCGTAAAATTACCGAACGGAACCACAGAGGTGTGCACCGTTGCCGTGAAGGACGGCAAGATAGCCGCAATACTTCCGCGCGAGTGCGCGGAGATTACCGCTGATAAGGTAGTAGACGGGGGCGGCAAATACGTTATTCCCGGTATGATTGACCTGCACGTGCATCTGCGCGATCCGGGCTTTGAGTATAAAGAGGATATAATCTCCGGCTCGATGGCTGCGGCGGCAGGCGGCGTTACGTCCGTTTTCGCTATGCCGAACACGAAGCCCGTGCCCGACAATCCCGAAACGCTCGCGTACATTCACGAGAAGGCGAAGGGAGCCAACTGCCGCGTATTCCCGCTCGCCTCGATAACGAAAAATATGGAGAGCGGCGAGCTTACCGACATACCGCTGCTTGCGAAGTCGGGCGCGTACGCGTTCTCGGACGACGGCAAGCCCGTTATGACCTCAAAGCTTCTCTATGAGGCGATGAAGATAACCGCAGAGCACGATCTGCTCATTATGTCGCACTGCGAGGATATGTCACTCGCAAAGGGCGGCGCTATCAACGAGGGCAAGATATCGCGCCTTCTCGGACTTGGCGGTATACCGAACCTCGCCGAGGACGTTGCGACCGAGCGCGACATTATGATAGCCGAGGCGACGGGTGCGCGTCTTCACGTGTGCCACGTTTCCACGCGCGGCTCATTTGAGCTTATCCGCCGTGCGAAGGCACGCGGCGTCAAGGTGACCTGCGAGACCTGCCCGCATTATTTCTCGCTGTCCGACGCGGACGTTATATACTACGGCTCAAACGCCAAGATGAATCCGCCGCTTCGTTCGGACGACGACGTTCGCGCGGTCATCGAGGCAATAGTCGACGGCACGGTCGACTGTATATCCACCGACCACGCGCCGCACTCCGCCGAGGAAAAGGGCGCGGACATCGCAAAATCGCTCAACGGCATAATCGGCGTACAGACGTCGTTTATCGTATCGTACACTAATCTCGTACAGACGGGGCATATCACGCTCGCGCGGCTTATCGAGCTGATGAGTGCGAATCCTGCGCGTATCACGGGACTTGATAAAATGGGACTCGGCAGTATTGAGGTCGGAAGCGAGGCGGATTTCGCACTCGTTACGCTCGGCTGCGAAAATACCGTCACCAAGGAGTCGCTTCGCGGCAAGTCCACGAACACGCCGTTCGTCGGTATGACCTTCGGCGCACGCGTCGACGCGACGTACCTGCGCGGAAAGTGTGTGTTTGAGGCGTAAGTGCGGAAAATACGAGGAAACGCGGCTGAAGGAGAACGCGGCTTTTTTGAAATGAAAAGCGTCGGTTTCACCGACAGCAAAAAACTTCAACTTGGCTTCGCCGTGACAGAGTGCTTGGCTAAACTCTATGCCACGCTCCCACCAGCCAGGGACCTCGGCGACACCCGTGTCGCCACCCCGGCAACTGTTTGGCGGCAAGTGTTCGTGGT
>JAZSJI010000081.1:0-2252 GCA_045534235.1 Candidatus Flemingiibacterium sp.
CCCCCTGCCTCGCGGCGAACCGCCGCGAGCATACACGAGCGTTACAACCTCACAAAATCTTTCACCTGCATTAAAATAAGTCGGAGGGCCAAGCGGTCTTAGGAAGACAATTTTCATTTTCAACTCCTTGGCTCACAGAACGACATGGCTACCTTCCGACTTCCCCCTGCCTCGCGGCGAACCGCCGCGAGCATACACGAGCGTTACACGCTCACAAAATCTTTCACCTGCATTAAAATGCAGAAATTTTAATCCTCATCCGAGAGCTTCAGCACCGCCATAAACGCCTCGGGCGAAACCTCGACGCTTCCGAGCTGACGCATCTTCTTTTTACCCTCTTTCTGCTTTTCAAGCAGCTTCTTTTTACGGGTAATATCACCGCCGTAGCACTTGGCGAGCACGTCCTTGCGCATCGCCTTGACAGTTTCGCGTGCGATGACCTTGCCGCCTATCGCCGCCTGTATCGGCACCTCGAAGAGCTGACGCGGGATGTTGTCCTTCAGCTTCTCGCATATGCGTCTTGCACGCGCGTACGCCTTCTCCTCGTGTACGATGAACGAAAGCGCGTCCACGATGTCGCCGTTTAACAGTATGTCAAGCTTAACGGGCTTCGAGGGCACGTACGAATTAAGCTCGTAGTCGAGCGATGCGTGGCCCTTCGAGCGCGACTTTAATGCGTCGAAGAAATCGTATATTATCTCGTTGAGCGGCAGATTGTAGTGAAGCTCCGCACGGTCGGTGTCGATGTAGGTCATATTTATAAACTCGCCGCGGCGGTCCTGACAAAGCTCCATTAAACCGCCGACGTACTCGGGCGGCGTGATTATCGAAGCCTTCACCATCGGCTCGTACGCCGTTTCTATTTCGTCGGGGTTCGGATAGTTCGACGGGTTGTCGATGCGTATCTGCTCGCCCGATTTTAAGTCGATCTTGTAAATAACGCTCGGCGCGGTGGTAATCAGGTCGAGATTGAACTCTCGCTCAAGACGCTCCTCGATGATCTCCATATGGAGAAGTCCCAAAAATCCGCATCGGAAGCCAAATCCGAGTGCCGCAGACGTTTCCGCCTCGAACGTAAGCGCCGCATCGTTGAGCTGAAGCTTTTCTAGCGCGTCCTTGAGGTCGCCATAGCGCGCGCCGTCCGCAGGATAAATACCCGCGTAAACCATCGGGCGCGCTTCCTTAAATCCGGGAAGCGGCTCGCTTGCCGGATTATTTGCAAGAGTCACCGTATCGCCGACCTGCGTATCGCCGACCGATTTGATGCTCGCGGTGAAGTAACCAACGTCGCCTGCCGCGAGGAACTTGCCCGGCTTAAGACCGAACGCATCAAGGTAACCAACGTCTACAGTGTCAAACTCCGCACCCGTGCTCATAAGGCGTATACGGTCGCCCGCCTTGAGCGTGCCCTCTACCACTCGCATATTTACGACGACGCCAAGATAGCTGTCGTAGTACGAGTCGAAGATGAGCGCACGAAGCGGTGCATTCTCGTCGCCCTCAGGGCACGGAATGTCGGAGATTATCTTGTCAAGCACCTGGTCGATGTTGAGTCCTACCTTCGCTGAAACCGCAGGGCAATCCTCGGCAGGTATGCCGATTATGTCCTCGATCTCGCCGCGTACCTTTTCAACGTCCGCGCTCGGCAGGTCTATTTTGTTTATAACGGGCACGATCTCGAGATTGTTGTCGATCGCGAGATACGCATTGGCAAGCGTCTGCGCCTCAACGCCCTGCGTCGAGTCTACGATAAGAAGTGCTCCCTCGCACGCGTTAAGCGAGCGGGAAACCTCGTAGCCGAAGTCGACGTGACCGGGTGTGTCGATAAGGTTGAGCGCGTACACCTCTCCGTCGGGAGCGTGATAATCGAGCTTGACCGCGCGCGCCTTTATGGGGATGCCGCGCTCACGCTCGAGGTCCATATTATCAAGAAGCTGCGCTTCCATATCGCGTGTCGCGACGGTACGCGTATACTCGAGTATACGGTCGGCAAGAGTAGACTTGCCGTGGTCAATATGCGCGATTATGGAGAAGTTGCGTATTTTTTTATGTCTTTCGGTTGGCATTGTATGTGTCCTTTCGTGAAAAGGTTGGTTGGTTTAGGCATTTGTCCTAATATAGCCTCTCCCCTCGGGAGAGGTGGCACGCGCAGCGTGACGGAGAGGGGCTAAACACAATCCCCTCTCAGTCGCTATCGCGACAGCTCTCCCTTAGGGAGAGCCTTGTATTCAAGCGGAATACCACTCACTTAA
>JAZSJI010000046.1:0-3074 GCA_045534235.1 Candidatus Flemingiibacterium sp.
TCCTGCGCCATACCGATATGTGCCTCGTAAATGAGCGGAACCTTTGGCGGTACAAAATCGGCGTCCGTCCAAGGATAGTTTCCCATAGTATCCTCAAGCTCGGCACACCAGAGATACGTTTGTCTGTCCTGCACGACGCGCGTTGCATAGAGCGGTACACGGCGCATTACCCTTCCCTCGCGCACTACTATGGTCTGCACCTTTTGTCCGTACGAGAGTGCGTCCTCGCCTTTAAGATACACCTCAAAAACGCCGTTCGCGCCTCGCTCCATCGGGCAGGCGTACATATCCCAGCCGCAAAAATCACCCGTGAGATAAAGCCTGTCAGCCGCAGGTGCCCATTCGCGGTACACCCAGCCGTCGTCCGTTCGGTGAAAGCCAAAAAAATTGTGTCCGTTTGCAAAGTCGGAGAGCTTCTCACCGCGAGCAAGCAGTTCGCGCTTTTTTTCTTTAAAAAGCCGCGCCCGCAAATTGATGTCGTCCTCATACGGCAAAAGGTACGGATCTATTTTGAGTATTCTTTTTTGCGTTTTTTGTGCCATATCAATCTCCATTCGCAAACCGTTCCAGCACCAAGCCGTAACGCTCTAAAAGCGCCTCCGAGCCTTCATTGCTTGAGCCGTAACTAAATATAACCTCGCCGCTTATCGGAACGCGTATCGGTGCGCCGACGTTCACGTGCGCGCGGTACGTTTCGCCTTTATACGTTCGATCTATTGTCACGCGGCCGCCGCCACTGCTCATCACAAAAACGTCGCCGTACCTTAACGTGTCGCTCGACGTTCGCAAAGCCGCGACGCGCAGGAAAAAGTCGCGTACGGGATTGCCGTCCACGGTGTCCCACTTAAAATACGCGCGGCAGAACGGGTCGCCAAGCCCCTCCATACCAATTTCGTCGCCGTAGTATATGCACGGCATACCGGGCAGGACGAACTGCAAAAAGACCGCCGCAAAAAGGCGTGAGATCGCTTCAGCTCGCACATTCTCGGGCATAGTATATCCCGCGCACTCGCTCTTTTCAAAGGGCGGCGGCTCGGGCGAAAGCACCGAGAGTATACGCTCGGTATCGTGCGTTGAAAGGCTGTTCATAAGCGTGAGCAGAACGTCTTTCGGATAGTTCTCGGCGATAGTCATAACGATTTGCGAGAAGAACACGCCGTCGTCGTTACCCGTGACAAAATCAATTATCGCATTTCTGAGGAGATAGTTCATAACGCTGTCAAGCTCGCCGCCCGTAAAATACTCGCGGCGCTTGCCGTAGCTTATCTTGTTCGACGCGTCCTCCCAGACCTCGCCGATGAGAAGCGAGTCAGGCTTTATAGCTTTAAGACGCGCTCTGAACGCGGCGATAAACTCGTCGGGAAGCTCGTCTGCAACGTCGAGGCGAAAGCCGTCCGCGCCCGCGGCTATCCAATGCACGAGCACGCTGTCGTCGGCATCTATAATGAACGACCTGAAGCCCTCGTCAAGCTCCTTGACGCACGGGAGCGTTTCTATTCCCCACCACGAGGTATAAACCTCGGGATATTTTTCAAAATCGTACCAAGAGCGATAGGGTGAGTCGGGACAGTGATACGCACCGCCGCCGAACACTCCGAGCTTGTCAAAATATCGGCTGTTGCTTCCCGTATGCGAGAAAACGCCGTCGAGTATCACTCGAATACCGCGCTCGTGCGCCTTGTCACACAGCTCGGCAAAATCTGCCTCTGTGCCGAGAAGCTCATCTATAACGCGGTAGTCGGCAGTATCGTATCTGTGATTTGACCAAGCCTTGAAAATGGGGTTTAAATATATTACGCCAACGCCAAGCTCCTTTAAATAGTCAAGCTTATCAGAGATTCCGCGAAGGTTGCCGCCGTAGAAGTCGCAGTTTTCAACCTCACCGCGCTCGTTTGGAAGGTAGCTTGGCACCTCGTTTTTGTCTGTATGCAGCCAAAACGGGCGAAGCTTGCCCTCTGTATCACACTCGCCGACTGAATTAAATCTGTCGGGAAATATCTGATACATCACCGCACCGAAATACTCGTCAGGAACGTGAAAATCCGCAGGAATACACGATAGCTGCCACAGCTCGCCTGCCTCCATATTCGTCCGGTCATATCCCTCGCGAAAGAGCGAAAACTCCTCGTTTTCCGTAGTAATGCGGAAATAGTAGAAGTAAAGCGCCGCACGCTCGAGTGAAAAGCTGCAGGAGTATATCTCATAGTCTGCCGTATCACCCGTTTTTTGCATATCAAACGACGTACACGGCTCGCTGTTTTCATATAAAAATACGAGCTTTACCGCGACCGTTTTGCAGGATTTCGGAATATGCACAGCTATCCGGCAGCTTTGCCCTTCGGTAAGTGTACCGAAGGGCGATTTAAAGCTTATATCCTTGCTGTTATATAAGATTCTCATTTTTACATTTTCCAGATGTTATTAGCGTATTCCATAACCGAGCGGTCCGCCGAGAAGATACCCGCCTTCGCGATATTCACGAGCGACATCTCCATAAACTTATCCTTTTCAAGATACGTCTGTCCGACGTCCCTCTGCGCTCTTGCATAATCGGCAAAATCGGCTATCGCCATATATCTGTCGGCAACGCCCCAGCGGTTTGTGGTAAGCGACTGTGCAATCGCGTCAAAGCGTGCGCCGAGCACGCCCGAGGTGAGCATACCGATAACCTCGGCAAGCTCCTTATTCTCACGCAGAAAGGCGTTCGGATCATAGCCCTTCGCCCAAAGCTCATTGACCTCGTCGACGTTCATACCGAAGAGGAACATATTCTCGCCACCGACCTGCTCGTATATCTCGACGTTCGCGCCGTCCATCGTACCAAGCGTAATAGCGCCGTTTATCATAAGCTTCATATTGCCCGTACCCGACGCTTCCTTGCCTGCTATCGAGATCTGCTCGGATATCTCTGCCGCGGGAACTATAAGCTCTGCGAGCGACACTCTGTAGTCCTCAATGAACACGACCTTCAGCTTGTCACGCGTAACGGGATCGGAATTAAGAAGGTCAGCCACCGCACAGATAAGGCTGATTATCTGCTTTGCCATATCATAGCCTGCCGACGCCTTCGCCGC
>JAZSJI010000083.1:0-5363 GCA_045534235.1 Candidatus Flemingiibacterium sp.
GACGAACCGGATCCTCAAGTGCCTTACCCATAACCTCGATCTCCTTCTGGATGAGGTAGCCGCAAACTGCGGTGTCGAGGTAATCGGCAACGCCTGCGGTGGAAGCGTTTGCTCTGTGCGCAGTACCGAATGCGTCGTTTACGTAGATCTCTGCGAGGCTTGCCATTTCCTTTGCAAATGCAGGATCGTTCTTTTCTTCAGCCGCGTGGAAGCGTACGTTTTCGAGAAGGAGAACCTCGCCGTCCTTGAGTGCCGCAGCCTTTGCCTTTGCGTCAGGACCTACAACGTCCTTTGCGAGGGTTACGTTAATGCCCTTTGCGGTGAGGTCGTCAGCAACGATCTTGAGGGAAAGCTTGGTGATGTCGTCCTTCGCCTTTTCGAGAGCTGCTGCGGTAGCCGCTGCCTGCTCTGCTTCGGGAAGAGCCTCGATCTTCTTCTTTTCCTTCTTGTTAAGCTTAAGCTCTGCGTCGAGAACGTTGTGAGGTCTGCCCATATGAGAGCAGAGGATAACCTTCGCGCCGTTGTCAACGAGATACTTGATAGTCTTCATTGCGCCGACGATACGCTTATCGTCAGTGATCTTGCCGTCCTTAACGGGTACGTTGAAATCGCAGCGGCAGAGAACTCTCTTGCCTGCAACAGCGATATCTTCTACGGATTTCTTGTTGTACATTTATTTTCACCTCTATAAAAAATTTAGCAGTTTCACGATTGCCAATGCAACAGCATCCGCAATCAAGGTTTATTTTACCATATTTATAGGCTTTTATCAACAGAAATTTGTGAAATTATCGTCAAATTCAAAAATTTTTGTTAGAGTTACAATATTTTGTCCCAAATCGGCACGATTATAATACAAAATGACAATATTTTATCAGAAAATCCATTTCTGTGCGGCGAAATACGCAAGCACTATAGCGCCAAGCACTATGCGGTACCAGCCGAACACACAGAAGTCGTGCTTCTTGATAAAGTCCATAAGGAATCGTATACAAACCATAGACACCGCAAATGCCGACACCATACCGACGAGCAGTATCACCGCTTCAGGCGCGGTAAACGCAAAGCCGTATTTAACGAGCTTCAAAAGCGATGCGCCGAACATTACGGGAATACCGAGAAAGAACGTAAACTCCGCCGCCGTTGTGCGGTCAACGCCGAGTATAATACCGCCGAGTATCGTCGAGCCGGAGCGCGACGTACCGGGGAAGATAGCCGCCAGAAGCTGAAACGCGCCGATGCCGAGCGCACGCTTGTAGTCAAGCGAGTCGATATCCGTAACGGCAAACGTACGCCCCTTGTTAAGCTTTTCAACGACGATAAACGCAACACCGACGAGCACGAGCATTATGCCGACCGTCCAGCCGTTATAAAACAGCGCGTCTATGTAATCGTCAAACAGCAATCCCACGACTGCGGCAGGAAGGCAGGCAACGATAATTTTGAGCCACATCGAAAGCTTGCTTCTGCTGATAATTTTTGCGACCTCTCCGCCCTTTTTGAACGGCCATATTTTCTTCCAGAACACCACCGCAACTGCGAGTATTGCACCGAGCTGTATTACCACCTCGAACATCTCGAAAAAGCCGTCGGAAACACCATCAAATTTGACAAATTCCTCAAGCAGTATGAGATGTCCCGTCGACGAAATCGGGAGCCATTCCGTAATGCCCTCAACGATGCCGTAAAGAAGCGATTTTAATATTTCAATGAATATCACGGCAAACCTCCTACACCGCGCGTACGATGTCGCCCACCTTAACGGGGAACGGCACCTTTGCGCTAAATTCCATATACGGGTGCGGCGCGGACTCGATAGCCTCGCCGTCCACGTTGTAAAGCTCGCCAAGGTGCATCGCTCGTCCGATAGCACCGGGAGTGATTATCTCAACGTCGGAGTTAGCAAAGACCTTGTTGCGCTGTACGAAGCGCGCCACGCCGGACTCTTCATCGTATGCCACGACGCGGCAGAGATATGCTTTTTCCTTCATATATCCCGGCTGCTTTGCGGTATTGGCGTCCTCCATAGGGTTTGTAAAATAGTAACCCGTGTGATATTCGCGGTGGCTGACCGATTCAAGCTCATTTTTCCAAGCAGGATCGTACACGTATCTCTCGGGATCAGCTATATATCTGTCGATCGCCATACGGTAGACATTTGTGACAACAGCGGCGTAATATTCGCTCTTCATACGCCCCTCTATCTTGAAGCTGTCAATGCCTGCCTCGATAAGCTCGGGAATATGCTCTATCATACAGGTGTCCTTACTGGAGAGAAAGAACGTGCCGCGCTCGGTTTCTATAACGGGAACGCGATTGTCGGGACGCTTCTCCTCCGTTATCTCGTATGCGGCAACGCCCTCACCTGCAATCTCGCTCGGTGCGTACGACATATTCCAACGGCAAGGCTGTGCACAGCGTCCGCGGTTGGCATCGCGTCCGACGAAGTGCTGTGAGAGCAGACAGCGACCGCTGTAGGAAATGCACATTGAGCCGTGTATGAACGCCTCAAGCTCAAGCTCGTCGGGGACATTCGCGCGTATCTCACGAATCTCATCAAGTGTCAGCTCGCGCGCCAAGACCACGCGCTTCGCGCCGAGTCTGTACCACTCGCGGCAGGTTGCCGCGCTGACGGTGCTCTGCTGTGTGGAAACGTGCAGTTCCGTATCGGGTAAATACTCGCGAACGAGCGCCATAACGCCGAGGTCGGCAGCAATAACCGCGTCAATACCAAATCCATCAAGGCTTTTTACAAACTCGGTAAGCGTCGGATATTCATCAGTATGCGGCATCGTGTTGAGCGTAAGATTTACGCGCACGCCGCGCTCGTGTGCATACTTTACCGCCTCGCGAAGCTCGTCGAGCGTGAAATTATCCGCCGCGGCACGCATACCGAAATCATCGCCTGCAAGATACACCGCGTTGGCACCGTACAGTATAGCCGCCTTCATTTTATCAAAATTGCCCGCGGGCGACAGAAGCTCGGGGGCTTTTTTTGCTTTTATCATAAAGAGTTCACCTCTCAATAATATACAGTTACAATAATAATACCATTTTTCGAGCGAAATTTCAAGTATATGTATCAAAATTTTACGCTGAATTAAAATAAAAAACGGTCAGTATCAAAAAAGTGACACTGACCTGTCGTTTTTATGCCCCTTGGCAGCTTTACACCCCGACGCCAAGTCTTAACTTGTCCGAGATCATCGCGATAAACTCGCTGTTGGTGGGCTTGCCGCGCTGACGGCTTATCGTATAGCCGAAATAGCGGTTGAGCGTTTCTACGTCGCCTCTGTCCCACGCAACCTCGATTGCGTGGCGTATGGCGCGCTCCACGCGCGAGGTCGCCGTACCGAACTGCTTTGCAACGCTGGGATAGAGTGACTTTGTAACGTAGTTTATCATATCGGGATCAACTATCACCATACCGATCGCACAGCGAAGATACGCAAAACCCTTGATATGTGCGGGGATACCGAGCGTATGGAGTATTTCCGTGATCTGCGATTCCGTCGGAGTTTCAGCCGTGGGCTTTGCAGCAGCTTGATGCATATTGTCTCCCACGCCGCCGATACTTTTTCGTGAACGTCTTTGTACATCCGACAGCGAGCTGAGCACCGCATCGCAAAACGCAGAGATCGTGTAAGGTCTGATAAGCGCCGAAGCGTTTAACATACGGCAAACCTCGCGAAGAACGTCCGCGTACGTACTCTCGCCTATAAGAAGCATCGCCGTAGTATGATAAACACCGCTTTCGGCACGGCGGTTCTCATTGTACGCAAGCTGCATCATCTGAACGCTTCCGAGAGATGCATCGAATATTGCAAGCCCGTACGTTCGCTCACAGAGCATACGCTCTGCGCTATCTGCGTCACGCGCCTCGTCTATGGCGCTAAAGCCAATACGCCCGAGCAGGTCTGTCATATCGCGGCGCACGCTATCCTCGGCGGCACATACTAAAAGTCGGCTTTGTTTTTCTGTAGTCATGGTATTCTCCTTTGTGTTGTTATTATTCCGCCAAATTCGGCGGTATTTGTCATCGCTACCATATTATACCATTTATTTACAGAAATTGCAATACTTTTCACATAGGCACGCTTCCAATATTTGCCTTCGAATACAGTCGAAAGCTATGCACACTATACTACTTTCGACAATCGGCAGGCGATTTGTGTCGATATGTGTTGACTTTTCCGCCGCATTTTTCGATATAAAAGCAGGATTTCTGTTAGCAAGGTGCACGTATATCGCGTATATACTGCGTTTTTTGTTACATTATACAAAGAAATTTTTGAAATAACTATTGACATTGGCGGCGTAATATGTTATAATGAGAAGCCGCTTGATTTGTACGGTCTAAATTTTTGCGCCCAAAAACGCAAAATACCGACGTCAGCGAGTTCATGGCAAAATGCCATTCAGAAAGTGAGGTGCTTTTCGTGTTTGCAGTTATCGTAACAGGCGGAAAGCAGTACAAGGTTAACGAAGGCGACGTTATCTTCATCGAGAAGCTCGATGTTGAAGCAGAGGACAAGGTTACTTTCGACAAGGTGCTTGCTCTTTCGAACGGTGACAAGTTCACCGTAGGTGCTCCCTATGTTGAGGGTGCTACTGTTGAGGCTAAGGTCGTTAAGAACGGCAAGGGCCCCAAGATCCACATCCTGAAGTACAAGCCCACGCAGGATTCCAAGAAGAAGACCGTTCACAGACAGCCTTACACCAAGGTTCAGATCGAGAAGATCGTTGGCTAATCCATCAAAATGACAAAGATAGTTTTTCACAAGTGGGATAACGTATTCTACGGCTTTTCGGAGCAGGGACACACGGGATACGGCGAAGCAGGAAGCGATCCGCTCTGCGCAGCCATTTCCGCAATGACTATGCTCATAATCAACACTATAGAGGTTGCGTATGCATCCGACGTTGATTATACGATCGACGAAGAAACAACCGATATCAAGGTTATCGCTCACGGCGCTCTCCCCGAATACGAGGAGGATGAACGCAAGCGCTTCGCAATATCGGGACTTATCCAGGCTTATTTTTACCAGCTTAACGATCTCATTGAGGAATATTATGAATTTCTCGAGGTCGAAGTGGTAGAGGAACTCATCTGACTTGTAATTCAACCGCTTTTTCTCAAATAAGATAACGGAGGTATGTTAACTATGTTAAAGCTCAGCTTACAGTTTTTCGCTCATAAGAAGGGCGTCGGCTCCACCAAGAACGGCCGCGACAGCGAAGCAAAGCGTCTTGGCGTTAAGAAGTCCGACGGTCAGGCTGTAAAGGCAGGCAACATCATCATCCGCCAGAGAGGTACCGCAGTACATCCCGGCAACAACGTCGGCATTGGCAAGGATGAT
>JAZSJI010000022.1:0-11248 GCA_045534235.1 Candidatus Flemingiibacterium sp.
TTGACAGAATATCAGACTTTTTTGAGTGTTGCGCAAAAATTATCATAGAGAAGGGAGTACAAACAAAAAAGGAGGTTGCGCATAAAATATATGCGCAACCTCCCAAGACATAAACATTTAACAATTAGAGAAACAAAAAAAAGACAGACTCTGCGAAAAGAATCGCAAAATCCGCCCCCAAAAAAGCCAAGGTATTTAGTTCAAGTCCTCACCAAAGGACGTTTGGGGGAAATGATATCTTTATGAATTGCGCCTTGAAAAATGGTACGAAAAAACCCAGAAACCGTTGTGGTTTCTGGGTTTTCCGAACCGATATCTAAATCGGTTCGCAATGTTGGTTGCGCGGGCAGGACTTGAACCTGCGGCCTCCGGGTTATGAGCCCGACGAGCTACCAACTGCTCTACCGCGCGATATTTAGTTTGGTTTTGGTGCCGGAAACCGGGCTCGAACCGGTACGGGATATACTCCCACGGGATTTTAAGTCCCGGGCGTCTGCCAATTCCGCCACTCCGGCATTTTTCCGTTACCAAATTGTGCAGTCTTGTTTGACCGCTTTAGTATTATACCACACAGCACTCGCTTTGTCAAGCCTTTTTGTTAAATTCACAGAAATTATTTTTTCATCCGCTATTTTCAAAAATGTATTGCATTGACGCTTTATTTATGATATAATGTAGGGTGGTATATTGTGGTGTATTATATAATGTACGCTTACAGTAACAAAATTATGACTGATGAGGTTTCAAAATGGTATTTTCGTCTACCGTTTTTCTGTTTATATTCTTGCCCGCTCTGTGGCTTGTTCATACGCTGATACCGCAAAAATATCTCGCGGCGCGCAACATCGTGCTTGCACTCGCGAGCCTTTTCTTCTACGCATACGGCGAGCCCGTATACATAATCCTTATGGTCGGCTCCGTCCTCTTTAACTGGTCTATGACGCTTCTTATGTCAAAGTGCGAGGGCAAATGGCAGTCGGTCATCTGCATGGCTTGCGTGGTCGTCGACCTCGCCGCGCTCGGCTTCTTCAAATACGTACCGTGGCTTGTTTCGCTCGTAAACTCCGCACTTTCCATCGACATTCCCGTGCCCGAGCTTACTATCCCCGTCGGCATATCCTTCTACACCTTCCAGGTGCTCTCGTACGTCGTTGACGTGCGCCGCGGCAAGACCGAGGTGCAGAAAAGCTTCGGCAACCTGCTTTTATACATATCCTTCTTCCCACAGCTTATCGCCGGTCCTATCGTAAAGTACGGTGACATCAAGGATCAGATCGCACAGCGTACCGTAACCCTAGAAAAGACCGCGCTCGGCATCCGCCGCTTTATCTACGGTCTGTCGAAAAAGGTACTCGTTTCAAACACCGCCGCGGTAATATCGCAGGCGGCGTTCGGCGCAGGCGAGCCCTCGAGCGCACTCGCTTGGGCGGGCGCTATTTGCTACTCCATACAGCTCTACTTCGACTTCTCGGGCTACTCCGATATGGCTATAGGTCTTGCACGCATCTTCGGCTTCGACCTTCTCGAAAACTTCAACTATCCCTACTCGGCACGCTGTATCCGCGACTTCTGGAAGCGTTGGCACATCTCGCTGACGTCGTGGTTCCGCGAATACGTATACTTCCCTCTCGGCGGCAACCGTCACGGCAAGGCGCGCACGGTTATAAACCGCCTTGCGGTATTCTTCCTGACCGGCCTCTGGCACGGTGCAAACTTCACCTTCATCGTGTGGGGACTCTGGCACGGACTTCTTATGATGCTCGAGCAGGTAACGGACGTAGAGCGTATATCGAAAAAGCCGTATCTGCGTCCGCTGTTCCATATCTACACGCTTCTTGCGGTATGCCTCGGCTTCGTTGTCTTTAACTCGCCGAGCGTAGGCTTTGCCGTACGCTACATCGGCACGATGTTTTCCTTCGGCGGTAACGGCGCGGACGCGCTCGCGCTGTTTACGCCCTACACCATTATGATGCTCGTATTTGGCATCGTATTCGCCCTGCCCGTACTGCCCCTGCTTCGCAGTAAGGTGGCACAGAACGAAAAGCTTGGACGCGCAGGCGAGATAGTCGGCTACGCTTTGAGCGTACCGCTTCTTATGCTCTGCATTATGACGCTCGCGTCGAGCTCGTTCAATCCGTTTATTTACTACAATTTCTAAAGGAGAACACGTTATGAAAAAAACACTTCTCATAATATACTGTGTGCTGTTTTTCGTGCCGTGTGTCCTCTTCTCTCTTGGAATGGTCATTCCCGGCGCGGCAAACGCCGCAGAGGGCGCAGAAATGCCCTCGCTTATCGAGGAAGGTGACACGCCGACAATAAACACGAAGATCGGCACCGAGCTCGAGGAATATTTCGCAAAGAGCTTCGCATACAGAAATAACGTGGTGGACCTTTTCTCCACTATCAAGGAAAATATCTTTAGCGAAGGCAACGAGCAGGTCGTTGTCGGCAAGGGCGATTTCCTCTTTTTCGCCGACACGCTTGACTCGTACACGGGAAATAGCGCTATGACCGACGCCGAGATAAACGCCGCGGCGGACAGCCTTCTCGCTATGTACGAATACTCAAGAGCACACGGTGCAGACTTTCTTTTCGTCTGCGCGCCAAATAAAAACAGCATCTACCCCGAAATGATGCCATCTCGCTACAAAATGCAGACCGAGGACCGCGACCTCGACCGCCTTCACGCGGCACTTGACGTGCGCGGTGTACCCTACCTTGACCTTCGCGATATACTTATCGACGCAAAGGTTGACGCTCTTATCTACCATAAGCGTGACACGCATTGGAACACCGAGGGTGCACGTATCGCCGCGGAGGCGATAGCCGACGAGATGGGCTTTGCCCTGCTCGATTTTTCGGCGTATGGCACGACTCCCGTAACAGATTTCGAGGGCGACCTTGACGGGCTTCTCTATCCTGCCGCACCTCGCTTTGACGACAACACAGCGTATGACCTCGAGGGCGTTTACGGCTTCGCCTCGGCTTACACAAGCCCGATGCAGATGTCAATTCGCACTCGCTCGGATAGTGACGGTAAGCTTTTAATGTTCCGCGACTCGTTTGCAAACGCAATGTTCCCGTTTTTCGCGGCGAGCTTCGGCGAGGTACGCTTTGAGCGCGGCTACACCATCGACCAGCTTGGCTCGTACGCGGCAGACACCGTTATTTTAGAGATAGCCGAGCGCAATATCCGCGAGCTTATCGGCTGTGATGAACGCATTTCCGACCTTGAAAATTAAGGAGTGAGTACACAAAGTGAAAAAACATAATCGCCGCACGGCATTTCTTCTTTGTGCGGCACTCGTTGCAAGCGCCGCCCTGCAAACGTCCTGCAAGGTGTCGGACGAGGCGAAAAATCACGTATACGCAGACTTTGATATAAAAGCGCACGTCGGCGTTACCTTCCCCACGCGCGCATTCGACTTCGGTGAGCTTGGCGGAGCACTCTCCGCTGACAAAACGACGGACGAGCCGAACACGCTTCGGCTTGAGGCGGGCGAGTTCCCGATGACCGTCGTTGATAAAATGGACATTTACGAAACGCGCGTATCGATGTACCCGTACAAGACTCTGCGCGCAGGCGAGTTCGTAATCATCGCCGAGCCTGACGACGACAGCGAGTGGGCGACTGTTTACAACGAAAACCACCGCCTGCTCGGCTACACCAAGGAAGGCTTTTTGCACGCAGTCAACGACGGCAGCGTGCTCTACGCCGAGATACCGATAGAGAGCGGTCTTGCGCCTGATAATACGGGCAAGAAAATAATGGCGTACTCGCACCTTGTCGACGTGAGCAAGTATCTTAACGTATACTACTCAACCAACTATTCGAACACAGGTGTTGACCTGTCGCAGTACGACGTTAAGGTGTCGATGAAGCTGTCGACAAACGAAACGTCAATCGGCGAGCCCTTCTATACCCGTAACCTCTGCCTCTTGCAGTACGACACTCTCCAGAAGTTCGTCAAGGCTATAGAAAAGTTCAAGGCGGACGGCTACACCGTCGTTATCTACGACGCATACCGCCCGACGAGCGTACAGCAGAGATGGTTTGACGTCGTAAAGGTACACAAGTGGGTTGCTAATCCCGCAATCGGTATGGGCGGTATACACGACCGCGGCACGGCACTCGACATTTCGCTTATTGACACCGAAACGGGCAAGGAGCTCGATATGCCAACGCCAATGCACACGTTCACCGTTGACAGCGCGAGAAGCTCGCAGAAGATGACCGCAACACAGCGCGCGAATATGGATTATATGACAAGCGTTATGATATCCTGCGGTTTTACCTACATCAATTCGGAATGGTGGCATTTCCAGTGCGTCAATACGAAAAACTATCTGCCCACCGACCACCCGATAGACAACATTCCGCTCGTTCCGTCCGAGGACGGACTCGCAGGTTAAGGGGGGCGGTATGATGAATAACAATATGATAAACGTACAGACCTTACAGTTCCGAGTACCTGCACTTGCGGCAGATAAACGGCCTGCAGCGGCTATCGTATCCGTATCGCTGACAAAGCGTGCACTCGAGGGCGACGTTCTCCACTTCGCAATACGCCGCGACCTTACGAGAAAAATCGCAAGCTTTACCATACGCTACCGCTTCTCGTCTGTTCCCGTATTCAAGGAAGATGCAAGCAGCAAGTTTAATGCGTACGTCTACGACGCAGACGACGTTAACACCGCAGGGCTTATCGAGATAAGCGCGGTCATACCGACGTATATGAACGTTGCCGACTGCGGCGCGTACGTGTCCGAGATAGTGTTCGCAGACGGTCAGACGGTGACATACGACGCCGCAGAGTACCGCTTTATGAGAAAGCCTGCGAGTGCACCTGCAGCACCTGCGCCCGCGGCACCTGCCGCACCCGTGGCACCTACTCCTGCCGCTACTGCACAGAGAGCGCCTCAAAAGGTACAAAAGAAGCCGTTTACAAAGCCGCAGCTTACCGCAGAGGAGCGTGAGGCAAGGCGAGGCAAGCGGCTCGCGGTAATCCTTGGCGTGGTGCTCGCGGTGCTTGTCGTCGAAATCGTAGGCGGCGTGGCACTCTACAATTACCTTGGCATCAAAAACTCCACCGATATGCTGATGGGCGACGGCAGATACAACGAGGCCTATAAATTAGCGCTCGAGAAAAACAGCAAGCCCGCGCTTCAGCGAGTATGCGAGAAGGCGGCGGTGTACTATTACCAGACGGGCGACCTTGAGAGTGCGTACGTTTACGCGCTCGGAGCTCCGAAGCCCTTCACCGACCTCGTTGTCGACTACGCGGGCAAAAGCGTTATCAACACCTCTACGGCGAAGATAAACGAAAACGCGTTCCGCGTTGCGAAGATGACGGAGAACGACGAAAAGTTCGACTCAATAACCCATAACGTATGCGACGTACTCGCGGCGGGCGGAGATTACCCGAACGCGCTTCGCGTGGCAAGCGAGCTACGAAACGGTACCGACAGAGCCGAAACGGAAATGAACGTCTTTAAGAACGCGCTTTCCTACTACATCAGCACGCACCGTTACCGCGAGGCGACGGCGTTTATCGAGGAGCTTCAGAATATCGACACCTTTGAGCTTACGAAGGCAGAGATAATCGACGCCGCTATCGACGTAGCAAAATCAGGCAACAACAACGCGGCGATAATCTACTTATCGCAGTGCTATCCCGAATACACGAGCATCAGCGCCGCCGACACGTATATCGCCGAGGACGACGCAGGTGTAAGAAGTGAATTTTCTATAATCTATCCTCTCCTGTCGGCATCCCAGCGCCGCGCGTACCACGCGCAGAGCATCGCTATCTGGAACGACGACGCTATCGTCATAAAGGACGACGCTATTGCCGGAACAAAAATAACCGACGCCATTTCGGTTGACACAAACGAGGCGCTTACACTCGTGCTTCGTCGAAGCGGCAAGGTAAGCGTTATACCGAAGAGCGGTATGAGCGCGCCCTTCTCTGCTCCGTCGTATACGGATATAATCGACATCGCACTTGGCGAAGAGCACGCGGTGCTTCTGCACGAAAACGGCACGGTAAGCGTGCTTGGCGCGAACAAGTACGGTGAGGGCAACGTTTCCGAATGGACTGACATCGTTGCAGTAGCCGCAGGCCAGCGCTTCACGCTCAGACTCAAGGCCGACGGCACGGTAGTTGCCGCAGGCTCGAACACGTGCGGACAGTGCGACGTTTCGGTATACCGCATCGTCGTTGACATCGCCGCGTGCAATCAAAGCGCGGTAATGCTCTTCTCCGACGGCACCGTTATGGTTCAGGGCTATCGCTCGATGGGCCTTGCAGACGTTGAGGAGCTTACGGGCGTAAAGCGTATCCGCGCAGGCGCCGCAGCTATAGTTGCGTCCCTCGAGGACGGCTCGTATAAGCTCTTCTCGGGCGCATACGGCGGCTCGTACGGCGACCCCTACAACTGGCTCAATATGACGGCGTTTGACGTCGGCGTTATGTGTATCGCAGGCGTTGACAACATCGGCGTGCTGTTCTGCGACGGCGACGGTATACCAAGCTAACGACAAAGGATTTAGTATAGATGAAAAAGAAAAACAGAAAGCTTGCGGGCAAGCCCACAAAGCGTGAGAGGACTAATGTAGCGGTCGCTACCGAGGCTTCACTCGAGGCGGCTGATAAGGTGTCCGAGGCGGCTGTGGCAACCCTTGAGCCGACAGAGCCCGTCGAGGCAGCAGGCGTGACAGAAACGCCCGAGGCAGCAGACGTCGCCGCGGCGGCAGAAGCCGTAATCGAAGCGGCAGTGGCAGCCGAGGCGGAGATTGAGCCGTCGTGTGAGGACGCACCCACCGAGGAAAGTGCTTCCGATGACGAGGACGCTCCCAAAACCGAGGAAGCTCCCACCGACGAAGCGGCTTCTAAAAAAGAGCCCTCAAAGAGGCGGCGAATGCTCACAACGGTAGCGACAGCCTTACTCGCCGCGCTCGGTGTGGTGCTTATGGTGTCGCTCGGCGTGTTCGCGTACGCAGCAAGTCCTTATTCAAGCGAGATCGGCAAAGAAGTATATCACCCTGCCGAGGCACTTCCCTTCTGCAAGGTAGACGGCGTTGACGAAATTAACACAAACAAGCTCGGCAAGTACGAGGTCAGAATAAGCTTCTTCGACCTCTTTGGCGTAAAGTCGCATATCACCGTGCGCGACACGGTCGCGCCGAAGTTCAGCGTGCGCTCGCTCGCGGTAGCCGTCGGCACACCGCTCGTGCCCGAGGACCTCGTCGCAAACGAGAGCGACATGACAAGGATAACCTACGAGTTTATCGAGGGCTCAAAAATACGCGCGACGGACGAGGGCGGCAACACCACCACCGTTCGCTACGACGTGACCTATCTCGACGAGCTTAAATTTGACGATATTGAGGCAGGCACACCTATGAGCGAGGTTGGCGCTATTCTCGAGGCAACGGGCGGACTCGCATTCTCGAAGCTGCCCACGATCGACACAAATACATGCGGCGTATACAAAATAAACTGCCGATACAATACGATGGATACCCTGTTCGCGCTTCGCGTCGTTGACACGACGCCGCCGACCGTTACGTTAAAGACAGTAGACCTGCTTCTCGGTCAAGCGCCGACACCCGAAGCGTTCATCGCGGACATTTCCGACGTTTCCGACACGCGCGTAAGCTTTAGCGAAGCACGTGACTTCGACGTGCCAGGTCTTTACGACGTAACGATCGTCGCCGAGGACAATTACAAAAACCGCACGGAGCTTGTGACGCAGGCAAACGTACTGCCTATTCCGATGCAGGTCACCGTTGAGGTGGGCTCGGACGCGGCGGCTCTCGGCGAGCTTATACGGGAGCTTGGCGGCGCAGAGTTTCCGAAGGTGCCTGCCGATTTGGCTATTGAATCACTTCTTCTTGGAAACGCCTCGGTCGAGATCATCGGAGAGGATAGTCCCATAACGCTCGGACTTACCGTTGTGGATACGACGGCACCATCGCTTACGCTTAAAAATTTCTCGGTGCTCACCGGCAATTTGCCGCGCATCGCCGATATGGTAACCGACTGTACGGACGTATCGCCCTTTAAGCTTGAGTTTGCAGACCTTCCCGACACGAGTGTGGAAGGAAGCTACACCGTGACGGTCACCGCTACCGACTCGTCGGGCAACAGTACCGAGGCAAGCGCAACACTTCGCGTGTCGAAGGACAGCATACCGCCCGTTATCCACGGTGTTAAGAATATCGTCGCGTACGAGGGCGCGTCCGTGTCCTACAGAAGCGGCGTGTACGCAGTAGACGATAACGACGGAACAGTTACGGTAAACGTCGATACGTCGCAGGTCAACGCAAGCGTCGCGGGCGTTTACAAGATAACGTACACGGCGACCGACTCGGACGGCAACACCGCTACAAAAACGGCAAGCGTGACTATTAGCGCCATTACGTCTGCGGTTATAAACGAGCTTGCCGACGAGGTGCTTTCAAAGATAACGACGGCTAATATGTCGCCGCGTGAAAAGGCGCGCGCGATCTACGACTGGTGCCGCGTGAACATCAGATATTCCACCTCGACCTCACACCTTATGGGGCATTTCAATAAGGCGGCGTACTCGGGCTTCACACGTCACTACGGCAACTGCTACACCTACTACGCTGTGGCAAGCGCACTGCTCACTCGCGCCGGCATCGAAAACATCGAGATACACCGCAATTCGACGACGAATCCGCATTATTGGAACCTCGTTAAGATGGACGGCGCGTGGTATCATCTCGACACCTGTCCGCAGCCTGCTGGACACAGGCTCGAGGTGTTCCTCTTAAAGGACGCCGAGGTGCGTGCGTTCACGCTCGCGTATTACTACAACTTCGATTTGACAAAGTTCCCTGCTACACCTAAATAAAAAGGAGCTACAAATTTATGAAAAGAATTTTACTTATCACCCTCGCGCTCGTTATGCTCGTGTCGCTCGTCGCCTGCGGCGGCAATATCGACGACACGTCCGACACAGACGATACGACCGACACCAACGATGCGGCTGACACCACCGAGCCCGTCGGTGATGTGAGCGATGGCGGCGCGTACACCGTTTCGCTCGGCAGCTTCTCCATTACTATCGGCGGCGACGCGGACGCGCTCAACGCAACGCTTGGCGAGCCGCTCGACTATATGGAAGCACCGAGCTGTATTCACGAGGGCTACGACAAGGTATATGTTTTCGACGGCTACAGCATCAGCACCTCGCCCAAAGCTGACGGCACGCAGTACGTGTCCGAGCTTTCGCTCACGTCTGACGTAGTCGCGATCGACGGCACGCTTATGATAGGCTGTGACGTTTCGGCGATCGAAGCGAAGTTTGGTACGGACTACACCGAGGAGTTCGGTATTCGCTCGTATGCTTTGGACGGCGCGACGGCGTCCGTTATGCTCGACGGCGACGCAGTCGTTGGTATCACCATTGCGGCTAACTGAATAAATAAAAATCGCGGACGGCATTAAGCCGTCCGCTTTTTTTGTTATATACGCATTGCCTTTTCAACACCGACCGAGCAGAGTATCGCCTGCGTGTCGGTACGCATACCCAGCTCGCGGTTGACAGATTCCATAATCTCGTCGCGTATCGTGTCAGGCACCATTATCGCAACGATGTCACGCTCCTCCTCGAGCGTTACGCCGAGCAGCTCTGCCGAGGTGTTGTCTGCAAGATTTGCCTTTATGACCGTACCGCCCGTCGCGCCGACACGCCGTGCGACCTGCATAACGTCATCCGCAAATCCGCGCTTGACGGCAATCAAAATAAGACTGTGCTTGTATTCGTTTTTCATTTCGCTGTTTGCCTCCTGTACGGTAATATCCCTCGCCGCGCGTGCCGCAAGCACCGCGGTAAGACTGTTTATCGCATCAAGCGAGAATATCATCATAATTCCGTGTCCGCCGCGGCGAGTCGGATCAGACTCAAGCTCGTTTGTAAACCCCTCCGCCGCCCGTTTTGCCGCGAGGCTTATAACGATGTCCTTATCGCGCGAGCCGATACCGAGAATATCCATCATCTCACTTGAGGCTGTACCCTGCCCGACCGCACGAAAATGCCAATCGACACCGTGCGCGCGAAGCGTCTTGATAACACCCGCACCTGAACCGCGTCTTGTAATGGTCAGAAGCAGCATCATTTTGTCATTCATTACGCTACCTCCTTATCGAAATAGATAATGCAGTCGTCGAGGCTTGCAAGCTCGGCAATAGCCTTTCTGTGTCTTGCCTTTCGGCGAATCTCCGCGAACAGACCGATACACTGTATGGTAATAAGCGGCGTTATCGCAACCATTGCAACGATACCGAACGCGTCGGTCATAAGATTGCCGCCGAGTGCCGTACAAGCGCCCATCGCGAACGGCAAAAGGAACGTCGTCGTCATAGGTCCGCTCGCAACTCCGCCCGAGTCGAACGCCACACCAGTATAGAGCGGCGGTACGAAAAAGCTGATAGCGAGCGAAATAAGGTAACCGCCTATCATAAACGGCAGAAGCGGGATACCCGTGAGCACGCGAAGCATCGCGATGCCGACGGAGAACGCCACACCGACGGAAAGACCGATACCGATAGTCTTCTGCGTAATAGTACCGTTGGATATCTCCTCTACCTGCTTTTTAAGAACGTGTACCGCAGGCTCTGCGGCTACAGTAAACCAACCGACGAGCATACCGACGGGGATGAGGATATAACGGAAATCACTTTCGGCTAAAACGCCGCCGATCAGTTGACCTGCAGGCATAAATCCGACGTTCGCGCCCGTTAAGAAGAGCACGAGTCCGACGTATGTATAAACGAAGCCGATTATCGCTCTTGGCAGCGCGTTGCCGTGAAAGCGACGGAAGATAAGCTGAAAGAGCACGAACACTACCACGATAGGCAGGAATGCTATCAGCATTTCGTACGCATAGTGCGGAAGCTGTCTTGCAATCTCAACAAACGCGTCGCGCGTGGTTTCAATATCTGCTATGGGTGTGGCAGTAGCAGACGCTTCGGGCTTGTAGTAGATGCTTAAGATCAGCACGGACATGATCGGTCCGACGCTTGCGAACGCGACCGTACCGAAGCTTTCCTCGCCGTGATGCGAGCCGTGAAGCGACGCCATACCTGCACCGAGCGCCATAATAAACGGTACGGTGATAGGGCCCGTCGTAACTCCGCCCGAGTCAAACGCGGCGGGGATAAATTCGTTCGGTGCAAAGAACGCGAGCACCATAACGATTATGTAGAAGGCT
>JAZSJI010000141.1:0-7196 GCA_045534235.1 Candidatus Flemingiibacterium sp.
GATGATCTCGACTACCTTCTGCGTTTCACCCTCGTAGGTCACCTCGTAGTTAAACTGACGAAGGACGCTCGAGAGGTTCTTGTAGTTGTCAACGTAGTAGCAGTACACGACGCCGGTGCAGTCCTTAAGAAGACCGTTTTCCTCGGTGTCGAAGCCGTCTGCGTACGCCGACTTCATAGTGATCTTATATTCCTTGAAGCCCTTTGCCTGCTGAGATACCTCGATCTTATCTACGTCAGAGGCGCTGAATCTTAACTTAAACTCCTCGAAAACGTCGGGAGCCTCGGTTGCGATATCTCCGCTTCCGTTAACGAGCTCGACCATAAACTCGCCCTCTTTTGCAAACTCGTATTCCAGAGTTTCGTCGCTGTCGCTCGAATCGTACGTGCGCGTCAGATTAAAGTCCGGTGCGCCCGTATTGTTTCTGAACTGAACGAAGGTCTCCTCCGTGACGCCTGCGAGAACGCCCTCGATATCCTTCTCAACGAATACGTTTCTGTAGATGAGGATCTCTCCGCTCTCGTCGCTTATCTCTGCGTCGCACGCCTCAAAGATCAAGTCAAGCTTTTCTGAGATGTCCTTCGAGTTACGGCAGCCTGCAAAAGCCGCAACGCATATAAGAAGCGCCGCCGCAAGCGACAGTATCTTTAAAAATCTTTTCATTATCATTCTCCGAGAAATATAAGTTTAATTGGAATACGCAAAGGCGTAAAACCTACATTCTGCCGCAGACCGACGGTCTGCGGCAGAAGCGGTGCTTATTTTTTGTGTATATATCAGAGGTACTTCTTGATGGTCTCGGTTGCGTCCTCGGCGGGAAGCGAAACGGTCATCGTGCAACGAACGTCGCACTTGATAAGAAGCTCGTTTACCTCGTCGCAAAGCTTGTCGAAGCTTGCAAGATCGTTGTTACAGATCTTGAGTGCGGAGTCGATATATATATCGGTAACGTCGTGGTTGCTGGCGAAGATACCTGCAATGAAGCCGAACAGCGACTGTGCGTCGCAAACGCCGTATGCATCAGTATCTATAAGACGAGCGGTATGCTTAATGTCGTAGGTCAGCTTCGTTCCCTTTTCGATGCAAACGACGGAGCCGTCGCTCTGTGCGGAAGCAGTGTTGACCATTTCGATAAGCTGCTTAGTCTTGCCTGTACCCTTGACGCCGATGATTAACTTTAACATAGTGAGTGTCCTCCTTGAATTTGGTAAGATAATGCAATCTGAATTATCTCTATCTATATTTTACACTAAAACTTCAAAAATTTCAAGAGGATTTCTTAACAAAATGTACGATTTAGCAAAGTTTTTACAACTTGTACAAATCTTTGGCAAATACTTGGTACAACCGACGAAATTTTGTCGCTTTACTTCGATATTCTCGCTTCGATTGCCGCCTTTTCGGCCTCGTATCCGGGCTTGCCGAGCAGAGCGTACATATTTTTCTTATACGCCTCAACGCCTGGCTGGTTGAACGGGTTTACGCCGAGCGTGTAGCCCGAGATAGCGCAGGCAAGCTCGAAGAAGTAAACGAGCCAGCCGAAGGTGTACTCGCCCCTGTCGGCGATGTCGATAACGATGTTCGGTACGCCGCCGTCAACGTGTGCGAGGAGAGTAGCCTGCATAGCCGCCTTGTTAACGCTGTCAAGCTCTCTGCCCGAGAGGAAGTTAAGACCGTCGATGTTGTTGGGGTCGTTCGGGATAACTACGGTGTCATTCGACTTTTCGATATTTACGACCGTTTCAAAGAGGTTGCGTCTTCCCTCCTGAATGTACTGCCCGAGCGAGTGAAGGTCGGTCGAGAAGATAACGGATGCCGGGAAAATACCCATATTGTCCTTACCCTCTGACTCGCCGTAGAGCTGCTTGAACCACTCGTTCATCATAAGCATAGCAGGCTCGTAGGACGCGAGCACCTCGGTGGACTTGCCCTTTCTATACATAATATTGCGAAGAGCCGCGTACTTTGCCGCGTCGTTCTTTTCGATGTCGTCGGAGCTGTACGCCTCACGCGCGTCTGCCGCGCCCTTCATCATAGCGTCGATGTCGCAGCCTGCAACGGCGATGGGAAGAAGTCCGACAGCGGTGAGCACGGAGTAGCGTCCGCCGATGTCGTCCGGAACGACGAAGGTTTCGTAGCCCACCTCGGTCGCGAATGCCTTGAGAGTGCCGCGTGCCTTGTCGGTGGTAACGAAGATACGCTCACGCGCGCCGTCCTCGCCGTACTTGTTCACGAGAAGCTCGCGGAAGATACGGAATGCGACCGCAGGCTCGGTGGTAGTGCCCGACTTGGAAATTACGTTGATGCATACGTCCTTGCCCTCGCATATCTCAAGAAGATCGGCAAGTGCCGAGGAGGATATGTTGTTGCCTGCGAAGTAAACCGAGGGAACGTTCTTCTTCTTTTCGTTGACCGACGGACCCTTTACGAACTCGATAGCCGCACGTGCGCCGAGATACGAGCCGCCGATGCCGATAACGACGAGAATATCCGCGCTCTTCTGAATCTTCGCGGCAGCCGACTTGATGCGTGCAAACTCGTCCTTGTCGTAGTCAACGGGAAGGTCTACCCAACCGAGAAAGTCGTTTCCGAGTCCGTTTCTGTTCTTAACCTGTGCAAACGCCGCGGATATAGCGGGGGCGATACCGGGAAGGTCCTCGGCAGTGAGGAATCCCTTTGTGTATTTATCGTTTAATTTGAGTGTCATAATAGTCCCCTTTCATAATGTTTCAATGTTATTATATGCAAATATTCACAATATAATATTACTATAAATTCCGTTTTTTTTCAAGTGGGTTTTCGTTTTTTCTTCCCTTTGCGTCGAAAAATATTTTCCGTGAAGGTGAGTTTTTTTGTGTGCTTTAACCAAAACCGCTCAAAATTCATTTTAAATCGGCTACAAATCATAAGAATATGAGATTTTTTCAAAAAACTTTTCAAAAGCTATTGCAATTTGAGAAAAGGTATGGTATAATAATTGTTGCGATTTATGAATCAGCATCGCTATGCTCAAACCCACATAGCGGCTTAAATATCGGAGGTAATTACAATGGCAAAGTGTAGCATTTGCGGAAAGGCAGTTCAGTTCGGACAGGCCGTTTCCCATTCTAACAGAAAGACCAATAGAACCTGGAAGCCCAACATCAGACGCGTTAAGGCTGTCGTAAACGGCGCGACTAAGTCCGTTAACGTATGCTCTCGCTGCCTGCGCTCGGGTAAGGTTGAAAGAGCGGTCTAATTAAAAGTATAGAAGGAGCCTGTGCAGTAGCACGGGCTTTTTTCTCTGTTTAAACATCGGAGGAGCTATGTCACACCTTTTGCTCGGCGAGCCTTGCTATAATGTATATGCAAAAGCGCTCGAAAAATACGGATACACGCCCATATGCCTTGTACCTGACACACGTCTTAACGCAACCGTCTGCACCCACGCGGACACGCTCATTTTCGCGTGCGGCGGCGAGTACGTAGCAAACGGCGACTACGCGCGTACTCTTCCCTCTTTTTTGCACGAGCACTTCACGCTCACAGACGAAACGCCGTACGGCGCGTATCCGACCGACACCGCCTTCAACGCGCTCGTACTCGGCGGCAAGCTTTTTGCACGGCTTGACACGATTGCAGAGGCGGTACGATACGCAGCGTTGCGGCACGGGCTTGTTCCCGTAAACGCGCGCCAAGGCTATGCACGCTGCTCAACACTCGCGCTTGGTGGTGCAAATGCCGCCATCACGGCAGACGCAGGTATGGCGCGGACAATGTCGACGCACGGCATCGACGTGCTGACTATCGGCGCGGGGCACATCGCCCTTGAGGGTTGTGAATACGGCTTTATCGGCGGTGCGTCGTTCGTCGACGAGGTGTCGCGACGTGTATTCTTCTTCGGCGACGTATCAGCACACCCCGACGGCGAGCGTATCGAAGCGTTCCTCGCGCGCCACGGGTATAGCGCGGTGTCACTTGGCGGCGCGCTGACCGATTTCGGCGGCGCAGTGATTGTGTAGGAGATGCGAAAGGATACGGTCGCTTTTTGAAAAAAGCTCCGCAAAAACTTCAAATTGGCTTCGCCGCCACATCTTGGTTTAGAATAGAAAAGAGGTCGGCTATCGCTCCCGATACCGACCTCTTATTTTACGCTCCGATTTTCGTATCCCGCGCCATTAGCAGCCGGGAGCCCTGCATCCCGGCGACTGTTTAGCGGCACCGGAAGATGGTAATATCCCGTTTGGAGTGGTTGCCGTAGGCGCAGACGCTTCGCTGTGCGCCAAAAGTTAGTCGGAGCAGCGTGTTGGCGCGTACGCTATGCGTCGCGCAGACGGTATGCCCCGCCGCGCATTTTTAGTAGCGCGGCGGCGCCGCCCCATAAGCACTCTGTGGTATTAACACTCTGTAGGAAGGCCGCAGATCGATGGCGTAGCCGTGAGGTTGGAGGGGTCCAAGGGGAGGAAGGAGTTAGCGGCGATATGAGCAAATTCCTTCCTCCCCTTTTCGTCTCCCCGAGCGCGCAAAGCGCGCGAGGCTATACGAGCGCACGCTCGCAAGCAAAAAGGGATGGCAAGCCATCCCTTTATTCAATTCCCGCGAGTTTTTTTACAACGTATCCGCCGATGATAAGTCCTGCGACGGACGGCACGAATGATACCGAGCCGGGTACGTTTCGCGTAGTCTGCCCTGCAAGCTCACTCTCGCATACCGCCTTAATCGGCAGCTCGTCCGAGAAAAGCACGTCGCAGTGCGCCACGCCGAGCTCACGCAGCTTTATTCGCATAACCTTGGCAAGCGGACACGTGTGGGTTTTTGTGATGTCGACTATACGAAAGCGCGTCGGGTCGAGCTTCGCGCCCGTCCCCATCGACGATATGACGGGTATACCCGCGTTTTTCGCGGTAACGATTATCGAGAGCTTCGAGGTAACGGTGTCGATAGCGTCTACGATATAGTCGGGGTGCACCTCGTCGATAAGTGCTGGGATATTCTCTGGCGTTGCGAAAATATCGCATCGCGTGACGCCGATTTCGGGGTTTATGGCGAGCGCACGCTTGGCGGCAACCTCGGTCTTTAATTTGCCGACGGTCGTTGTATCGGCGATTATCTGGCGGTTGATGTTGGTTTCAGAAACCGTGTCGCTATCGACGAGCACGACGTTGCCAACACCTGCGCGTACAATCGCCTCAAGCACATACCCACCGACGCCGCCGACGCCAAACAGCAGCACTGTCTTATTTTTTAGGCTGTCCACAGCCGCGTCGCCGAGCACCATTCGCTCACGGTGTAACCAATCCGCCATAATCGCACCCCACAAATCTTCATTAACATATTTATTATACACTTTCCGCCGCTCATTGTCAATATTCTGTCCACGCAAACAAAAGTATAAACTTTTTTCGAAAAAACTTTCCAAAACCTATTGACATTGCAGAAATTATGTGATATAATATCAGAGTTGAATCCAAAGACCGTAGGTTGTAAGGTGCACCGCACCTCACGTAAAAGGCTCGCCTTCCTACCGAGGAAACACTCTATAGAATAATTCTGTAACTGTGTATCCCTCGCGAAATCTTGGATTTGCGATGGATTTTTTTATTTTCATTGGGAGGTGAAATCATGGCAAGTGAGAAGATTTTAACCCAGAAAAAGCAGATGGTTGCTGAACTGACCGAAAAGATTCAGGCAGCTCCCGCAGGCGTTATCGTTAACTACTCCGGTATCACCGTTGCAGACGATACTGCTCTCCGTGCGGCTCTCCGTAAGGCAGGCGTATCCTACAGCGTTTACAAGAACTCGATCACCGGACGTGCTTGCGAAGCAGCAGGCTACGGTGACCTCAAAGAGGTTCTCGAAGGTATGACCGCTATCGCAGTTGCTACCGATGACCCGATCGCTCCCGCAAAGGTCCTCAAGGAATACGCTGACAAGATCGAATCTTTCGAGCTTAAGGGCGGCTTCGTTGAAGGCAAGGTGCTGGACAAGGCTGGTGTAGAAGAGCTCGCAGCAATCCCGCCGAAGCCCATACTCATCGGCAAGATGCTCGGTTCTATGCAGAAATCTCTTTACGGTCTTGCTTATGTACTTCAGGCAAAGATCGACAAGGACGGCGGAGCAGAGGCTCCCGCAGAGGCGTAAATTCGCCACGGTACGGTAAAGCGTACCAAACAAAATTTTATTATTAATTTGGAGGTATTTTAAAATGGCTACCGAAAAGACTACTAACATTCTTGAAGAAATCAAGGCTCTTACTATTCTCGAACTCGCAGACCTCGTTAAGGCTCTCGAGGAAGAGTTTGGCGTTTCCGCTGCTCCCGTAGCAGTTGCAGGCGCTGCTGCTGCTCCCGCTGCTGCTGCAGCTGAGGAGAAGACCGAATTCGACGTTGTACTCACCGATGCTGGCGCTAACAAGCTCGCAGTTATCAAGGTTGTACGCGAACTTACCGGTCTCGGCCTTAAGGACGCTAAGGACATGGTTGAGGGTGCTCCCAAGACCATTAAGGAAGGCGCTTCCAAGGAAGACGCTGAAGCTATCAAGGCTAAGCTCGTTGAAGCTGGCGCAGCTGTTGAACTTAAGTAATTTAGGTTTACACAAAAACGAAGGGCTGTCCGTTTGGACAGCCTTTTTGTTTTGCCGTTTTCTCTTGACATACAGCTACAACGATGCTATAATTATAGCATCAAAATAACCAAGGAGTTACTTTTATGCAGACAATAATAAACGCTGTCGACAAAAATCGCGAGCTCATACTGAATACGCAAAATTACATCTGGGCAAATCCCGAAACGGGATATAAGGAGTACAAAACAGATAAATATATGGCGGATACCTTCACTTCGCTCGGCTATGACATAACTCACGCCGACGGTATTACGGGATTTTACACGGTTATTGATACGGGACGTGAGGGCCCCGAGGTGCTTGTGCTTGGCGAGCTTGACTCGGTGGTGTGCCCTTCCCACCCCGATGCTGACAAGACAACCGGCGCAGTACACGCCTGCGGACACAGCGCACAGTGTGCGGCACTTGTAGGCATCGCGGCGGCGCTTCGTGAGCCTGAAGTGCTTGCAAACCTCTGCGGCCGCATACGCCTATGCGCCGTTCCTGCGGAGGAATTGCTTGAGATAGAACACCGACGCGGACTTCGTGCCAAGGGCAAGATAAAATATATGGGCGGCAAGACAGAATTTCTCTCGCGCGGCTACTTCGACGG
>JAZSJI010000104.1:0-3176 GCA_045534235.1 Candidatus Flemingiibacterium sp.
AGGGGGAAACCTGATCGGCGTTTGAGAGCTGGTTTCCCCCTCCCGAGCGACCGCACGCGGTCGCGAGCATATAGAAGCGGTTTACCGCTTCCGAAAAACAAGCAGCTTGCTTGCAATATAGTTGACAACCACGGTTATCACCGCGACGGGTATCTTCGCGATTCCCTCGCCGACGGTGAGCACGTCAACGAGCAGCCACAAAAGTGCCGTTTCGATAACGCCCGACGCGATGCGTACGCTCACAAACTGCCAAATCTGGCGAAACAGCGCGCCGCCCGACTTGTCCTTGTCCTCGAATACAAACAGCTTGTTCGTCACGAACGCGAACGCGACCGCCGCCGCCCACGATATTACCTGCGCCACAATGTAGTGCACACCGCACCACAGAAGTGCGTAGTATGATGCGAAGCTTACAACCGTCGTCAGCACACCGAAAACGAGGTACAAAATAACCTCGCGATATTTTATAAAAAGAGCTTTAATTTTGTCCGTCATTTTTTAAAAACTCCTCATATCTGTCCGCTTCACCGAGCATATTTATCGCCGCGAGAAGCGCGTTTGACGACATACACGTCGGTAGGTTAAGATATTTGCAAAGTCGCGCACGCTTGTCAGCCGAGCCCTCGCCGCCCGAAAAGCCGTCGGTAAATAAGTCGGTTTTGGTAAGCTCGCGCGAGGATTTTTTCACCTCACCGCCGACAGAAAACGGCTCGAGAAGCGAGCGTATGAGCCCTGCTTCCATACCCTCGACACCGAGTGTTCCCGCCTTTGACGGAGCTTTTTTGCGCCTCTCCTTGCCCTCAATTTCGGGAATGTAGAGGTGGTATATTTTATCCTTCGGCAAAATGGAGTTGAAATAATTGCGTATCACGCGTCCCGCGCCGTCGGAATCGGTCAAAACGATAATTCCGTGCGGTGCGGCAAGCCTGCGTATAAGCATCGCCTTTTCGTCAGACGCGAACACGCCAAAACCGTCTGTGACGATTATCTGCGCGTCGGCGACGGCGGCGACCTTTATCTTGTCGTACTTACCCTCGACGGCAATCGGAATATCGAGCTTTAATTTTTCAGTCACTTAAAAAACCTTTCTTCTTCTCATCTGTGATGCACCAACGATAAGGCGCTCAAGCAGAACGAACTGATCGACCGCGCTCGATTTGAGCGCCTCGTCAGTTTCGGCACAAAGCCTTATAATACCCTCAAGTGCCACACGCTCACACGCTCTCGCCTTCGCCATACGAGTTTTCGCAACGTACGGGTGCATATTACCGATACGCTTCGCGGCATCGTCTGGCGAAACGCCTGCCTCGGCGTAAAGCTTCAATGCCAAAAGGTCTGTATAGACCTTGATAATTCCGCCGAGAATAAGATGAGGCAGCTCACCCTTTAATTTGGAATCGGCGAGAATATAAAACGCTTTTTCGTTGTTACCGTCGAGTATGGCGTCGGCGAACTCAAACGCGCCGATCTCCTTGTTGTGCGGACAGATGAGGTCGATGTCCGCCTTGTTAAGTCTGTCGCGCTGTTTGTAGTGAAGGTACGCCGTAAGCTTTTCAATCTCGCCCGAAAGCGAGGTCATATCGTGTCCGACCGTGTTTATAAGATGCGTGCACTCGGGCAGCTCGGCGACTATCGCCTCTGCTGAAAAATGCTTCTGTACCCAGAGAACTATTCGCTGTGTCGTTTCGTGAGCGAACTCAACGGGTGTCGCGTATTTCGCGAACGTCTTATAAAGCTCGGACGGCTTTTTCGCGTCGCCCCCGTCGAAATTTTCCGCTGTTGTGTAGATGATGAGAATAGTGTCCTCGCTCTCACTCGCGGCAAGAAGTGCCTCCTCGAGCGCGTCCATATCCTCTTTTTTACGATAATCGGCATACGGTATCTCGTAAAGCTCGATGAGCTTGAAATCGCTCATCATCGGCATAGAGAGCACTGCCGTGTGTACGGCGTCCGCGCTGTAATTGTCGCGCGTGAAAACGAAATGGTTAAACGCCTCGAAGCTTTCGTCCTCGCATACACGACCTCGAAGCGCCTGAAGCTCGCGAAGCTTTATAAAGTTTTCCTCACCGTAAAAGAGGAACACGCCCGGCTTCAGTATCTTCATTGCGGTTCTGAACTCCGCAGGCGTAAACTTCGCCTTAAGCGAGGTATCGCTCTGTGTTTTTTTAGCCATAGCCTTACACCGCGCGCACGGTAAGATGCATCAGCGAGCGCTGTACAAGACTGCCGCGCACCTCCATACCGTAGCTAATCTTTAAATCTCCGCCGTCCGCGCCGATCTCATTCTGAAGTGCGTCCGTGCTGATGACGAACGATAACGTCAGCTCGCCCGTATCCTGCACGCACTCGATACGCTCGTCCTTTGAAAAGCAAAACGACGTGTTGACAGTACCCGAGCGCTGCATCATAACGATGTCGGGGTTGTCAAGTGCAAATGACACCTCGGTGGTCGCGCCGGGCATACCCGTAAGCTCGGACTCATCGTAGCGTATAACGCGTCTGCCGCCCGACACGCCTATCGTGCCCGTATAATCGACGTCGATACGCTGTGCGTCAATAGAGTCGAAAAGCTCCGCGGCAAACGGATCAACGAGCGATACGTTTTTTACGTATCCCTCGCTCGGCGTAAAATGCGCCGATTTTATATTTATCATTACCTTTTGTTCGTTTTTCATTTGAGAATACTCCCGAAATTTTGTTACATTAAAATTATATCACCTTTTTTGCTATAGGTCAATGGATATTCAAAAAATATCTATTGACTGTAGGTTATAAATTTTTCTTGGGGTATTTTTTTAGTAGGTGGGAATGATATTTTTGCGCTAACCGCTTGTGTAGTCCTCGCCGCTACCGCGGCTCGGGGAACGACCGCGAGCACGGCTCGCGGGGACGCGACAAGGGAGAGGAGGAATTGCCTCATATCGCCGGGAACTCCTCCTCTCCCTTGCACCCTCTCCACCTCTCGGCTATGCCATCGAGCGCTCGGTCTTCCTACAGAGTGTTAATACCACAGAGTGATTGTCTGCCGGCGCCGCCGCGCTACTAAAATGCGCGGGGGGGCATACTGTCCGCGCGGCACATCGCGCGCATGGGGCTTTGGCTAATTTTGCGCGCAGCGAAGCGACCGCGCCACCCCACCGTATGCTAACTTCGCCGTCCAGCGAAGCGAGGACGGC
>JAZSJI010000199.1:0-2540 GCA_045534235.1 Candidatus Flemingiibacterium sp.
TCACGAGAAAGAAGCTTACGCAGGAGGAGATCAAGAAGGAAGTCATCGCGCTTCAGGATATGGGACACAAGCGCCTTGCAATCGAGGCAGGCGAGGACCCCGTACACAATCCTATCGAGTATATTCTCGAGTCGATCGAAACCATCTATTCGATAAAGCATAAGAACGGCGCTATCCGCCGCGTTAACGTAAACATCGCCGCAACTACGGTTGAAAATTACCGTAAGCTTCGCGATGCGGGCATCGGCACGTATATCCTTTTCCAGGAAACCTACCACAAGGAGAGCTACGAAAAGCTTCATCCCACGGGTCCCAAGCACGATTACTGCTATCACACCGAGGCAATGGACCGCGCTATGGAGGGCGGCATCGACGACGTAGGTCTTGGCGTACTCTTTGGTCTTGAGCTTTACCGCTACGAGTTCGCAGGACTTTTAATGCACGCGGAGCATCTCGAAGCCGTACACGGCGTCGGACCGCACACTATCTCCGTGCCGCGTATTAAAAAGGCGCAGGACATTGATCCCAGCGCGTTCGACAACTCCATCTCCGACGATATCTTCGCGAAGATATGCGCGCTTATCCGTATCTCCGTGCCGTACACGGGCATGATAATCTCCACACGCGAGTCGAAGGAAGTGCGCGAGCGCGTACTTAAGCTTGGCGTTTCGCAGATCTCGGGCGCGTCGCGCACGAGTGTCGGCGGTTACGCAGACGAAGCTCCAGAGGAGGAAAATACCGAGCAGTTCGATGTGTCGGACAATCGCACGCTCGACGAGGTCGTAAACTGGCTTATCAAGCTCGGTTACATTCCGAGCTTCTGCACGGCTTGCTATCGCGAGGGAAGAACGGGAGATCGATTTATGGACCTTTGCAAGAGTAAGCAGATTCAGAATTGCTGTCACCCCAACGCGCTTATGACGCTCAAGGAATACCTCATGGACTACGCGTCGCTCGATACGCGCGTTGTCGGTACAGACCTTATCCTGCGCGAGCTTGCGAATATCCCGAACGAAAAGGTCAGAAAACTCGTTATACAGCATCTCAAGGATATCCGCAACGGACAGCGTGACTTCAGATTTTAAGGAGTAAATATGTCAGGACTTAACCAAACACCGTCGGGCGAGCGTGTACACATCGGCATATTCGGGCGTCGTAACGCGGGCAAATCCGCGCTTATAAACGCGCTTACAGGACAGTCGCTTGCAATTGTATCCGACGTCGCCGGCACGACCACCGATCCCGTTTCAAAGGCGATGGAGCTTTTGCCGCTCGGACCGGTTATGATAACGGACACGCCCGGACTTGACGACGTAGGCGAGCTTGGACAGATGCGCGTTGAAAAAACGCGTGCGGTGCTTTCGAAAACGGATATTGCGATAATCGTTATCGACGCCACACGCGGCAAGAGTGAGCTTGAAGCGACGCTTATCGAGGACGTGCGCGCACGCGCTGTGCCTTACGTCGTAGTCTACAACAAATGCGATATTAAAACGCCCGAGGCGGCGGACGGAATATGCGTCAGTGCCGCGACGGGCGAGGGAATAGACACGCTTAAAGAAAAGCTTGCGTCGTTTGCCGCAAAGGAAAACGAGGCGAAGCTTATAGCTGATCTCGTTGAGCGCGGCGACGCGGTGATACTCGTAACGCCAATCGACGCGTCCGCGCCGAAGGGAAGGCTTATTCTCCCCCAACAGCAGGTCATACGCGATCTACTCGAAGCAGGCGCAATACCGCTCGTATGCCGCGAGAGCGAGCTTGAGGCGGCGCTTGAAAAGCTTACGCCTAAAATGGTCGTGACCGACTCACAGGTGTTCGGGCTCGTATCAGGCATCGTTCCCGAGGGCATACCGCTCACGTCATTTTCGATGCTTATGGCGCGCTACAAGGGGAACTTTGCTGACGCCGTACACGGCGCGAGTGCGCTTGACACGATAAAAGAGGGCGATAAGATACTCATTTCCGAGGGGTGTACGCACCATCGTCAATGTGAGGACATTGGAACTGTTAAGCTCCCGATGTGGATAAAAAAGCACACGGGCGTTGAGGTCGAGTACGTCTTCATGTCCGGCACAGAGTTCCCGAGCGACTTGTCAGGCTACAAAATGGTCATACACTGCGGCGGCTGTACGCTTAATGCGCGCGAGCTTCGTTATCGCTACGCTATGGCGAAGGCGGCAGGTGTGCCGATAACTAACTACGGCGTTGCGATAGCGCATATGCACGGCATCCTTGCGCGTGCCGCAAAACCGCTGTTGTAAAAACACCATCAATTACCAATTATGTCCCAACAGATTTAGATAATACCAACATAGATTTGCAACGCCTATACTAAAAATAAAAAATCACGGACGGTTCAACAGACCGTCCGTGATAATTTTTGCTTGTTTTTTACTTAAGCATTCCCTCAACGATGCTGACAGCAGCCGCTACAGCATCAGCAAGCTTACTTGCATCAGTTGCACCTGCCATTGCGCTGTCGGGACGTCCGCGGCCCTTACCGCCTGCAATAGCCGCCGCCGCGCCGACGATCTTGCCTG
>JAZSJI010000074.1:0-3950 GCA_045534235.1 Candidatus Flemingiibacterium sp.
TGGCTCCCAGAACGACCTGGCTACGATCCGACTTAATATAGCCCCTTTCGCTCGCCATACCGCGAAGCTGCTCGCTGTCCGCCTCGTTCTGCTGACAGCCAAACATTCGTATAAAGCATTTCGGCGGCGTATCGAGAAGCGCGTTTTTCTCGCGTACAGCCGCCATTATGCGGTACTGCTCGGCGATTTGCTCTTTCGTTATTTTTATCATTGTGTTTCCTTGTTTTCGTTATGTTTTGCCGTAATACGGCCGTTTATATAAATTCCGATAAGCCCCACGGCACCCGTTATGGCGAAGATGAGCACCGTTTTGATAATACTGCCCTCAGAAAGCGTCGCGCCCGCCCACGTGGACGACACGACTGACGGAATACGTGCAAGCGTCGCAAGCACGATGAAGCGAAGATAGTTTATGCCCGTGAACGGCGCGAAGTAGGTGAGTATGTCCTTGGGTGTGCCGGGGATAAAGAAAAGTAAAAATATCAGCCCGTCGCGGCGCTCAGGGCGCTTTAAAAACGACAGCTCGCTGAATTTTTTTACGTCAACGAAGCGTGACGCGAATTTTATGCCGAAACGCTTTACCGTAAAAAACACGAGTGTCTGCCCGATTACAATGCCAACGATAGTTAAAAGAAGACCGCCAAGTGTGCCGTACATAATACCCATCAAAACTTCAATAGGCTCACCGGGAATTATCGCAACCACGATCTGTATTATCTGCAAGACGAGCATTGCGAGAACGCCAAGAGCACCGAGCGACTCGATAAACTCGCGGAACTTTTCCTGATTTTCAGGCTCGGCGAGCGAAGCGACAAGAGGTATCAGCCATATGCATAGCATAACGATCACCGCGAGAACGATTACCGCCGCGGCTATTTTGAGCGCGAGTAACAGCTTCTTATTCATTAGCCGTGTACCTCGCAGAAAGTCCGTCCGTCACAGTCACTGTGCCGTCGGCTTTTATAAGCACCGCCTCAAACTTGAGGTTGTCGATCGCATACTCCTCCATCTCGCCTGCCATCACCTTTTCATAGTGCTGTAGAGCCGCATCGTGCCCCATAACGAAAAGCGCGGTGGAGAGCGCATCTGCGTACGCGCCCGCGTTCTTTTTGTCGCAGAAGGGATCAGACGTGTCAACCCATACGCTTACCGAAACGAGATCACTCCCCGAAGGATAGCCCGTCACGGGATCTATAATGTGGTGGTAGCGCGTGCCGTTATAGTCGACGAATCGCTCGTAGCTTCCGCTGACCGATACGATACCCGAGTCAAGTGAAAGCGTGCCGATAAGCTTTGCAGTGTCAAAAGGATTCTTAATGCCGACCTTCCATAATGCGCCGTCAGGCTTGCCGCCTACAAGCGCGACGTTTCCTCCAAAGCTTACGGTGCCGTAAGCCGCCGGATAGTTACCCTCGATATATTCGAGCACCGTGCCGAGAGTGTAGCCCTTTGCTATACCGCCAAGGTCGATCTCGGTCTGGCTGTCTGCGCGTGTGAGATGCGAGAGGCCGCCGTCAAGCTTGTCCATACCGACGTGTGAGAGCAGAGAAGTGATGTCCGCATCACTTGGCGGCGTCCAATCAGCACTCGGATGAGCGATGTCCCATAGAGTGACGAGCGGAGCAACGGTAATGTCGAAGGCACCGTTCGTTTGCGTGTAAACGCTCGCGGCGATCTTGTAATTATCAAAAAAGGTGTCGTTTGTGAGCGATGCCGTGCCTGTTTCGTTAAACTCTGACACAAGACTTTCCGTGATATGCGCCGAAAGGAGCATCTCATTTTCTGAAATGATATCGTCGCACTCGTTTATAATCTTATCTGCTTCGGGATTTGTGAGGCTATAGGTTATGACGGTATCCATTAAAAATGATGAGCGCGTCACGCTGGTTTCACCACAGCCGACGAGGAAGAACACAGTCAAAATCAATACAAGAGCAAGCCGTTTCACAGCGCACCTCCGTTCATACACATATATCTTATTAATTATAGCATACTATATTAAAATATGCAATAATAAATGTGTAAATATTCTTCGCAAATTTAACCAAAAAAATCTCAAAAAAGCCCTTGACAAACCGCGCGTGATAGTGTATAATATAACAGTCGTCATAAAACGGCGATACGCGAGAGTGGCGGAACTGGCAGACGCGCACGTTTGAGGGGCGTGTGGTTCACACCGTACGGGTTCAAGTCCCGTTTCTCGCACCATAGAAAAAGCAGGAGCTTTTGCTCCTGCTTTTTCTATCGTTCGTGATATGGCTTCGAAGAAATCGTAGTTGAGAATGCGCTAGCATTCTCATGCAGTCAATGCCGCAGGCATTTACTGCGAGGGTTTACAAGTCCCGTTTCTCGCACCATAGAAACCCAGCATTGGGCTTGTCCCGATGCTGAGTTTTTATTTTTTGAGATATGAGCGGGACTTGAAGGGCGCGTGTAAAAAAATAGCCCGGTGGGCTGTTTTTCCGCGCCACCGCTCTGCCCGCAGGCAGGCAAGTCCCGTTTCTCGCACCATAAAAGCGAGAAAGGTTGATAAATTTACGTTTATATGATATAATAAACAAAGATTATTTTGTTTTTTGACCAAGGAGATCTAAAATGGGATTTTTAACAGGTAAAACCGCTATTATTACCGGGGCAGGCTTCGCCGCTTTGTCTGACGGAAGATGCGGTTCCATTGGTTATGGAATTGCGACCGCCTATGCCAAGGAAGGCGCGAACCTTGTAATCACGGGAAGAAACGTCACAAAGCTTGAAAAGGCAAAGGAAGAGCTTGAGAAGTTATACAAAGTCAAGGTTTTGATTTTTCCCGCGGATATTGCCGCAGGCTCTGATAATGAAGCTACTGCAAAATCGGTTGTGGAGTCTACAATCGCACAGTTTGGAAGAATAGACGTCCTTATCAACAACGCGCAGGCTTCCGCTTCTGGCGTTGCAATTCAGGATCACACCACCGAGCAGTTTGATTTAGCGCTCTATTCAGGACTTTATGCAACCTTTTACTACATGAAGGCTTGCTATCCTTATCTTAAAGAAACGCAGGGAACAATTATCAATTTTGCTTCGGGGGCAGGGCTGTTTGGAAATTACGGTCAGTGTGCATACGCTGCTGCGAAAGAGGGTATTCGCGACCTTTCGAGAGTTGCTGCTACCGAGTGGGCAAAGGACGGCATTAATACAAATGTTATTTGCCCTCTTGCTTGGACTGCTCAGCTTGAAAACTTCGAAAAAGCGTATCCGATAGCATTCAAGGCAAACGTAAAGATGCCCCCTGCAGGACATTTTGGCGATCCTGAAACCGAAATTGGACGTGTTTGCGTTCAGCTCGCCTCTCCCGATTTCAAATATATGAACGGTGAAACTCTTACACTTGAGGGAGGCATGGGTCTTCGCCCATAAAATTTAAGCTGTGTTTCAGGCCGAAAAAAGCCGAGCAAAGGCAACCTCTCATAAGAAAGCTTGTTTTATACTTGTAGGAACCGGCGCCCTCGACGGTCCGTTAAGGCATAATTGTTCCGCTGAAAAACAAATAATTAACGCCGACAGAAAATCCGCCGGCGTTAATTTTGTTTTGTTCGGTAAATTGGAATTTAAATAAATATAATCCAAATCAGCTTTGATACAATATGGCATCCACCGTGAGCGATCATTGAATAACGTAAGCCGTATTTTCTATACAACCAACCAAAGATCAAGCCGAGGCCGCCATTCAGCAAAAAACACCTGAATACGATCATGGGAGATATGCCCAATATTGTAGCTGTAGCAGGAAGATGCCCTGCGGCGAAGAGAAGTGCTGCGATAATATTAGCAATAACCAGAACGCCCGTTGATGGACCTTCATTCTTCCTATCAAATACCTTCCATAAAACGAACGCGACAAAAGTCATCAAAAAAAGACGCAGCATAACCTCTTCAATAACTCCGCCATATATGACAGATGCTATTAAGTA
>JAZSJI010000065.1:0-7849 GCA_045534235.1 Candidatus Flemingiibacterium sp.
GCATCTCGAGAGTATCGCCGATCTTTGCGAAACTCATTCGTTCGGTCTTGCCAAGCAACGTGGGGTTAACCACCATAGAAATAATCACTCCATTCAACAGTATTGACATCCTTGGTCTTGGCACTTGTACTTTTCATATGCTCCCCTTTGTGCAACATTTATATCCAAATGGCAATATTGCACAAAAAGTCCAGCTCCCACGGGCATTTTTTTGGCATCGCAGGAAAAGCACGCATAGTCAAAGCGATTATAATGCAGTATAGTATTATATCACAGAGTCCAGGCGTTGTCAAGAGGATTTTGAAACTTTTTTAAAAAAATTTTGCTATTTTTTTGATATATTGATAACTTTCTCTTCGACGACTTAAAAAGCAAGGGTGTGCAGGCCTTGAAAAAAATTTTTAAGAAATTTTGCAAAAGTACTTGATATTTTGAAAAGTTTGTGCTATGATATATGAAGTAATGCTGTGTAAACAGCAGAGGCTCCCGGCTGCATCAGGCTAAAGCTATGACAGTCAAGGCCTTGTGCAGACTTTATTAAGGAGGTGAACAGTTTGCCGAACATTAAATCCGCAAAGAAGCGCGTTAAGGTTATCGAAGCAAAGACCATGCAGAACAAGATGCTCAAGACTGCGCTCAAAACTTCTATGAAGAAGTACGAAGCAGCACTCGCTTCCGGTGATAAGGCTGCAGCTGCTGAAACTTATAAGGCAGCAGTTAAGAAGATCGACAAGGCAGTAGCTCAGGGTCTTCTCCACAAGAACAACGCTGCAAGAAAGAAGAGCAACTATACCGTAAAGCTCAACCAGCTCGGTGCGTAATCGCTCTTAAATATGTAATTTTGGTGATGAAGCTCCCTTCATCACCTTTTTACTTTTGTAAGGCTCCAAACCCGACCGTGCGCATCGACGGTGATATGCCAGCGCTCTTCCCCGTCCGTTATTTCGCACAGAGTGAATCCGCAGACCTCCCCGCCATTATCCACGCTTGCGCCGCCCGCACCGCGCCGCGTCGACTTATAAAACTCCAGCGCCGCCGATAGCCTGTCCGCTTCACTTATATTATTACTCGGCGCATCCCCGACACGGATATACACGAAGCCCTCAAGACTTCCGTCCGCACCCGAAAAGCTCATTCTCAAATTTTCCGTTTCTGTAATCCACGAGCCGCCCTCGCTCTCTATAAGCTCAAGGCCGACCGCGTTGCCGCCGAAAAGCGTCTTGACTGTTCTCTGCGCTACCTTCTTAGTATATGCGAGAACCTCCGGCGGCTGAAGCTGTGTCTGTACAGCAGGCTTCGTATTGACCTCACCGAATATTTCATCGCTGACGCCTCCGAGCGTTTCAGCAATAATACGCCGCGCTTCAGCCCCGCTCGTATAATCTATCGAAGAAAGCAGTGCAAACGTGTCCGCGAACGCGCGAACGCGCCCTTCGGCGCTCCTTCCCATTCGCATATAGTCAGCGAGTGATAAAATAGGCTCGAGCTCGACCTCACTCGGAAGTCCCACGGCGGCGTTCTCGAATCGGAGCGATGCTGCGTAGCGCTCTCCCGCACTGTCTGCCGAACTCCACGCTTCGAGCGCGTCCGCACATAGCGTCAGCGCCTCGTACGTGCTTTGCATTTCGCTTTTTTGTAAATCGCCACCGAGTTGTGTGGCTACGATGCCAAGTATCGCGCATACGAGCGCGAGCGATAACAGAAACGTATACGCAATACGCGTGTCACGCAAATTTTCCGAGTCTTTTCTGAATGAACGCATAAAATCACCCCTTCGGTAATATAACCTGATATAATTATTGCCGAAAGAGAACGTCTTTATTATATATGGAGATTAGTATGAACGAAAACAAATCACAAAAGGATATAAACATCGTGCTCGTCGAGCCGGAGATACCGCAGAATACGGGCAACATCGCTCGAACCTGTGCGGCAACCGGCGCGGCACTCCATCTCGTACGTCCGCTCGGTTTCGAGATAGACGACCGCAAGCTAAAGCGTGCAGGGCTCGACTATTGGGACAAGCTCGACATCACCTACTACGATAATCTCGGTGACTTTTTTGCCAAAAATCCCGACGCAGAGTTCTTCTGCTTCACAACGAAGGCAAAATATTGCTATACCGACGTCACGTATCCAAGGCGAACGTTTTTGATGTTCGGCAAGGAAACGAAGGGGCTTCCCGAAGATTTCCTTTATAATAATCCCGAGCGATGCGTACGTATCCCGATGCGCGACACGCTTCGCTCGCTCAACCTCTCAAACTCCGCGGCAATCGCAGTTTACGAGGTGCTCCGCCAACGGGATTTTGAGGGCTTACGCCCCGACGGTGAGCTTACGCAGTTTACGTGGGATAATTAAAAAACGGACGGCATAGCCGTCCGTTTTCATTTTATTCGCTTACCGCTTCGCATTTGCGCCGCTTTAGCTGCTCCAAAAACAGCACCGCGCTGAAAATAAGCAGCGACGTCGCCGAAATAAGCGCTCCGTATCTGACGCACCACGGCGAATATTTAAGCTCAACCGTATGCTCACCCTCGGTAAGCTCTATAGCCGTGAGTGCTTCAAGCACCTCGAGCGTTTGGGTTTCTTCACCGTCAACGTAAACCTTCCAGCCCTCGTCGTACGGGATAGTGAAGAACAGCAGTGAGCGCTCCTCGCTTGCCGTTACCTTACCGGTGAAATGCTCGTCCGTAAAGCTGTCTATCTCGTAGCCCCTCTCCTGAAGTCTTGGCATTATCGCCTTAAACAATGCCTCGTCGAGATAGTAGATATAATCAACGCCGTTTGCGATATATACCTTATCAGCATCAAGCTCCATTGACAGACTTATTTCCTCACCGTCAGCCTGCGAGCCGATAGATACTATACGCCAAGTTTCGTTTGTAAAGAATTCCGATATTTCCTCACCGTTGAGATAGAGCGTAGTGTCACGCTTATACTCTGTCGGGAAGTATACGAATATTTCGTAATCGTTCTGAGGCGTAAAATTCCACGTTATCCTTCCGGCGTGCGCATCAGTCACCTTTGTATAACGCTTGTGTCCCGTAACGTACGCAAGCTCAAGGTTGTCAGTGGTAGCTGAAATGTCCGCGTACGCCTTAAAAAGCTCCACGGGCTCATCTTCGCCGAGCATCGCCGTCACAAGCCTGTTCATATAGACAAACGGCGACTCGTTTTTGTTGTACGTTAAGTCCGCAACGTCTGATGACACCATATATCCGAGCGGCAGGGCGTAATCGTTTTTATAAACCTTCGTGTCGTTTTTATCATCGTGGAACACAGCTTCGCCCCAAAGTGGATTTAGCTCCTTGTTTTCCGTCGTGATGAGATATTTCACACCAAGCAGGCTGTCCGCAACAGGTGTGCCGCCAAGGTACTTCGACCAATGCGACTTTGAGGAATATCCCATTCGGCGCAAAAACTCGATCTGGTCGGCGTTAAGTGTAGATGTGGAGTTTGTAAGTCCGCGAATGTTGAGTGTAAAATTATCGTTCGTTTTACGATGCTCCGTCTTTTCAGCGCGGTAGAAAGACGTATCGTTTTCCCTCACCCAATCGGCCGCACCTTCCCAACGCTCCATAAAGTTGACGTAAGACGTACGCGAGCTGTACGTTACGTCGTCGTCGAGCGCGACTACGGAGTATAGTCCGTTGCAGAAAAGCTCAAGCAAGACGAATATACACAGTATCGACGATATGCTTCCCTCAAGCCACCGCTTATTACAGCCCGACAAAATTATCATATACACAGCGATGCAAGCGATACTGAACCACACGCCGATAAAATCGGGCAGGTTTTCGTACTCGAGCTTTTGTAATATCGCCACGAGAAGTCCGAGCACCGCGCCAACACCGAGTATGATCCTTGAGTTAATAATCTCGATATGCTCAAACGCCTTATACGCCATCACGATGATAAAGAAGCAGAGCATAAAGCTGTAGCGGTAATTGAGCCAGTTGGGGTTCTGAAAGCCGTGCCAAGCCATATCAACGGTTGACGAGATAAAGCTGAACACGAAAACGCCGACAAGCGCGCCGTACGCGATTTTTTGGCGTGCGCTTATCTGCTTTATAAAGAAAAATACGGGGAGCAGTATAAGCGTCAGCGTGCCCGAGTATACAAACGGCCAGCCCTCGGGGCGTACGGTATCGTACGAGCCGGGAAGCATCTTCGTGATAAGGTCGAGGAAATCAAACTTTTGCTTAAAGGTATAGTTCGGGTTCGAAAAGGTAGTCTTGCCGAACGTAAGCGAATAATATGCAGGCAGAATAATTATAGCGGCAAGACCGACAGCTATCGCCGAGAAGAGCGCTATCCTGCCGAGGCTTTTTATAAAATGCGCCCTCTCGCCGTTTGGGTTGCGCTCCTCGGGAGTGCACATAAGATAATAGATGAAGAAATAGACCGCAACAGCGATGCAGACCATATAGCCAATGTAATAATTGGAAAATACGGCTACAGCGAGCGTTATCGTGAAAAGCTTGTACTTCCCGTGCTTTATGAGCTCCTCGATTCCAAGCATAATGAGTGGGAAGAAAAGCAGGCAGTCTATCCACATCGTGTTGTGCTGCATTACGACGGCGTACGACGTGAGCGCGTAAAGTACCGAGAAGATAACCTCATTTACAGGCTTCGTCGGGTGGGATTTGTGCAGATATACGCACATATTCATACCCGAAAGTCCGCATTTGAGAAGAAGTATCGTCAAAAGCGACTCGGTTATCATTCCCTCGGGAAAGAGTGCAACGAGTACGGTAAACGGGCTTGCAAGGTAGTACGCCACGATACCGAGAAATTCTCCGCCGAGTGCGCGCTCAAAGGAATAAAGTATTCCCTGCTCGCCTCGAAGAATATCACGCATCGCCTCGAAGTAGTAAACGTACTGACCGTTGAGGTCAAGCACGAGAACAGAGTTTTCACCAAAAGGAAAAACCTTCATAGCAACATAGATAAGCGCCATAATAAGCACCGGGAATATAAATGCGAGTCCGATATGATGCATACCGTCAAGCGGTGCTAAAAGGCGCACAAGCCACGGTGGCAGCTTCGACGGCTTTTTCACAGGCACGTTCGCGTCGGCAAGCTCTTGCGAACCGTCCGCGCCGACTATATTATTTTCATCCATTAGAATACGCTCCTTTCTGTAGACTTTAGGCGCGCTCGCTCTCATCGCGCAGTATACGTTTTATGCTTTTTTCAAGCTTAATACGAGGCAGCGTGAGATCGCGTCCGCACGCTTCACACACGATACGGATATCACTCCCCACGCGAAGCACGCGAAAGCGTACGCTCGTCTTTGCACAAGGGTGCGGCTTTTTCATTTCAAGAATATCGCCGACGAGTATTTGCGGTATCTGTGCCATATCGCTAACCTCCAAGTCAGAATACATATTGTAATTATACCACATTTTTGCAGGATTGTACAGAGTTTTTACAAAAAAATCCCAAAGCGGTATACCGTACTTTTTGCTGTTAATTGTTTGGCATTTTCTCATTGTCGGCGCCGGATTAGAACAATATTGCCCTAATATGCTACGATATTGCGTAAAATCCGCATCATTCATCAAATATTCACATAATTTTGCTACGCTGTACTTGTAGAAAGTTTTTTTGCCAAGGAGGTAAAGCTTATGGCATTAACATACGTAACAAACGGAAAGATCGTGCTCCCCGACTGTATCGCAGAGGGTAAGGCGCTCGCGTTTGACAACGAAAGCGGAAAAATTGTCGGCATCGTTGACGCCGTTCCCTCAGGCGCAGAGGTAATCGACGCAAAGGGCGGCTATATTGCGCCCGGACTTGTGGATATCCACATTCACGGTTATCTCGGCGAGGACACCTGCGATGCAAAGCCCGAGGGCATCAGGAAAATGGCATACGGCGTAGCCAAAAACGGCGTTACGTCTTTCCTTCCAACGACTATGACCGTCGCAAAGGACGAGATTATCGCGGCACTTAACGCCGTGCGCTCGGTTAAGGAAGAAAGCAAGACGTGGGACGGTGCCGAGATCATCGGAGTTCACGCCGAAGGCCCGTTCATAAACCCGTCAAAGAAGGGCGCGCAGGCAGAGGAAAATATTCTCGTCCCCGACGCCGATTTCATCATTGAAAACTCCGATATAATCACCTCGGTAACGCTCGCTCCCGAAATGGACGAGGGACATAAGTGCATCAAAAAGCTTGCTGCAGAATCAAACGTACTCGTTTCAATGGGCCACACCGACGCGAAGTTCGAGGAAGCTATGTCTGCGGCCAAGGACGGCGTAAATCACGCAACTCACCTTTTCAACGCAATGTCCGCACTCGCTCACCGCAATCCCGGCGTTGTCGGCGCGGCACTTGCATCGGATAACGTATCCGTCGAGATCATCGCGGACACCTTCCACATAAATCCGGGGCTTTACTCGCTCGTTGCAAAACTGAAGGGCGACAAGACCGTGCTCATCACCGACTGCACCCGTGCCGGCGGTATGCCCGACGGCGAATACACCCTCGGTGGTCAGCCCATTTTCCTTAAGGGCATCGAATGCCGCCTTGCCGACGGCACCATCGCAGGAAGCGTGCTGAAGCTCAACAACGCGGTTAAGAACGTCATTGAGCACACCACTCTGCCCGTGAACGAGGTGTTCAATATGGCATCGCTCAATCCGGCGACTGCAATTCACTGTGCAGACCGCATAGGCTCGCTTGAGGCAGGCAAGGATGCGGACATTATCATCACCGACGAAAATATCAATATCATAAGAACCATAAAGAAAGGAAGAACCATATATGTTGCTTAAAGTTAACGCACCGCTTGATCCCGGCTTTATGCCGATGTCCGTCATATACCGTGAGTTTGAAGCCGCAGTCAAGGCTGTCGGCGGTGAGCCGCTCACTATCGGACTCGAGAGAAACGACGGTCTTACGTCTGTTTTCACCGTTGAGGTTTACAAGGACGGCACAGGTCACGACGAGAAAAACTACGAGTTCGTCGAGAGAATTGTCAAAACCCTCCTCTGGACTCGCGGCGGCTACAGAATAATCATCGCAGGCTCCAAGCTTATCGCAGACAGACTCGCGGCAGCTTATGCAGTCGGCGGCGCACGCGACTTCGACCGTGACTTTATGTCGGGCGTTTACGAATCCGACTTCGAGGTCGTACACGTTCCGTTTGAGAACGCTCCCAAGGCAAACGAATCCGCTTCTCCCGTAGGCCGTCACCTTGACGGCTGCCGTATCGGCTTTGACGCAGGCGGAAGCGACCGCAAGGTAAGCGCCGTTGTCGAGGGCGAGGCTACCTACTCCGAGGAAGTCGTTTGGTTCCCGAAGCTCCAGAACGATCCTACGTACCATTACGAGGGAATTATGGACGCTATGAAGACTGCCGCGTCCAAGATGCCGCGCGTTGACGCTATCGGCGTTTCCACCGCAGGCGTCGTTATCGGCAACCGTATTATGACGTCCTCGCTGTTCCTTAAGGTAAAGAACGAAAACCCCGAAGCATTCGAGAAGGTAGTTAAGAACATCTACACCGATATCGCAAAGGAGCTTGGAAACGTGCCGATCGAGGTTGCAAACGACGGCGACGTTACCGCGCTCGCAGGCGCTATGGATCTTGACGACACCAACGTACTCGGCGTTGCTATGGGTACGAGCGAGGCAGGCGGCTACGTCGACGGCAACGGTAACATCACCGGCTGGCTCAACGAGCTTGCATTCGTTCCCGCGGACTACAACAAGGACGCCATGGTGGACGAGTGGTCGGGTGACTACGGCTGCGGCGTTAAGTACTTCTCGCAGGATTCCGTCATCAAGCTGGCTCCTGCCGCAGGCATTGAGCTTGATCCGAACGCATCTCCCGCAG
>JAZSJI010000112.1:0-11273 GCA_045534235.1 Candidatus Flemingiibacterium sp.
GGCTGCATCATCGCAAACGGCACTCTCGCGCAGGCAGAGGGCGGCGACGTTCAGGTGCTCACGGTCACCGACGGTGGCGACTACGACGCAAATCAGAACCGCACGACCGTAACTCCCGTCACGCTCGACGTGACCTTCGGCAATATGTATCAGAAGGAAGTTGAGGCGTTCGGCGAGGCTATTCTCGGAAAGCGCAGTGTACCCGTAAGCGCTAAAGATGCGATCCGCTCGCAAAAGGCGATCGAGGATCTTTACAAATAAGCAGGACGACCGCTCGGCAAAAAGCCGTGCGGTCGTTTTTTCTATCCGTCTTTTCGACGAAATATTGCTTTTTCAGCCAATCTGTGATACAATGTATATATTATATAATCCCGAAGGAGCATATCAATATGAAAATCAAAAAAACGTCGGAGCTTTTCTGGCTCTTTGGAATAATATTCGTCGCGCTCGGCGTCGCGATATGCAGTAAGGCAGATCTTGGCGTGTCCATGATCGCCGCGCCCGCCTTCGTCGTTTACGAGGCTATCGCCACACTTTGGAGCGGATTTACGGTTGGCATAACCGAGTATATCATTCAAGGTCTTATGCTCATTGTTATGTGCATCGTCGTGCGCCGCTTTAATTGGCGCTATCTGCTCGCGTTCGCGGTCGCCGTGCTCTACGGCTACGTGCTCGACTTCTTTTTGTGGGTGCTTGGTGGGGTATCCTTTGACGCGGTATGGCTTCGTTGGGTGATGCTTATCGTCGGCGATATTGTAACCGCATTCGGTGTAGCCTGCTTCTTCCATACGTATATGCCGCTTCAGGTATACGAGCTGTTCGTTGCAGAGATCGCCTCGCGCTTTGGAATCAGCATAAACAAGGTCAAGCGCGCGTTTGATATTTCCCTGCTCGCAATCTCGGTAGTCCTCGCGCTCGTGCTATTCGGCGACGTCGGCGAATTCGACTGGTCTACGATATACTATTCGAGCTTCCACAGCATCGGACTCGGCACGCTCGTCACAACGCTCATAAACTCGCACATAATAGCGGCAATGAGCCGATTCATCGACAAGATCTCCGAGCCGACCGCATTTTTCCCAAAGCTTGAGAAAATACTCAAGCGAGATTGATAAAACGTATAAAACCGCCGTCACCGGTACGTGACGGCGGTGCTTTTATTCTGTTTCGGCATTTAGGCTTGCGCTCTTACCGCTCGCATCTACGATACCCTCGCCGACTATGTACGCAATAAGCGTCGCGCCCGCCATAATAATGGCAGTCACCTCGGCGGCGGTACTCTCACCCACGCCGAAGCCGACCATAAGCGCGGTCACAAATCCGACGACCGCCACCCAGAACTTACGCGACGTAAGCTTGCGCTTCCAATCAATGTTCATAATAATCTCCATTCTGCCGCGCGTTGCGGCGGCACAATATATTTTGCGAAATTCAAATGTGTTTGCTCCGCAAACAAAAATGGTAGGAGCCATTTTTAATTTGAATTTCCGTGCGTGAACTGATAATAAGCGATTACGCCAAATAATCCTTCACGCTGACTACCTCTCTATATCTTCTTTTTCGATTTTCAAATTGTACCTTTTTAAAAGCTTGATGCGGTTCTCGTTCTTCGCCTTCCAGAAGTAGAAGCCCGTCGCCGTAGCAAGCTCGCCGAATATCGCCGGTATCAGATACGCGAGCGGTGATGTGTCACCCGTGCGCCAAACGATCGCACAGGTGAACACCGTCACGCCGAGCGTAAGCAAAAACGCCGCCCAAAAGATGAATTTCGAGAACTCAATAAATATCTTCATACGCTGCCACCAAGCCTTTTTATAAGCTCAGGCAGATACTGCACCCTCTCGGCGTTCGTACGCCAATACTGGGGCGTGTTGATGACACCCACCTTCTCGAGCGAGGACAGCGCCATATCAAGCGATGCACTCGCCGCCCCCGCCCGTTTGACCTTGTCCGCCGCACGGATGAGAAGCGTATCAAGATACTGCACGTCGCGTGCGTGCTCGTGCCAATAATCGGGCGAATTGATAACGCCCACCGCCGCGAGCTTGTCGATGGCGACGGTCACACCGTCGTACGTGCCGAGCGCGTTCGCGATACCGAGATACTCCGCGGCGTCGATCTGCTTCGTGCCGCGTCGGCACTCGAAATGCAGGTGCTTGCCCGTGACCTGACCGGTCGCGCCCTCGATACCGATTACGTCGCCGGCTTTGACAGTAGCGCCAACCTGCACCAAACGCTTGGCAAGGTGGCAGTAGTAGACGGTTACGCCGTCCGCGCCGGTGATGGCGATATATTCTCCCCACTCCCACGTTGCGTTCGACTTGTCCGTAACGATGCGGCTTCGTACCACCTTGCCGTCGGTAACTGCTACAACCTCGTCGCCGCCGATAGCGACAAGGTCCACGCCGCCGTGAAAGTGCCGCCACCCGTTTATCGGGTGCACGCGGTACCCGTACGGCGAAGTGAGGCGGCATTCCTGTGATTTGAACGGCAACATATTTATTCCTCCATTTCGAGAGGCAGAGTATCTATCGCCGCCATAAGAAGATCCGCGTCACCGTTGCCGCCAAGCCCGTTGTGATAAAGATCGTGCCACTTGTGTATCATCTTACGCTCCTCCCACGTAATACTGCCGTTTTGTATAAGCTCTGTGCCCTGCCAGCGTATCATAAAGAGCATAATATACCGAAGCGCAGTCGTCTGTGCCTCGCACCTGTGCTCCCTTGCATCGGCTCTCGCGTCCGCTCGCTTTATTTTATGCAGGATAATGCTCATTGCTCCCGTTGCAACAGCCGCGCCGATACCGCCGGAAAGCAGCGCGATTACAGCCTCGCTCATTCGTGTGCTTCCTCGGCTGCAAATATAGCGTCGTACTCCTCGCGCGTTATCTCGTAAAACGCAGATGCGTCAGCGCCCTCGGCAAGATATATCGTCGTGCCGTACGTCGCGCCGTCGGTGAGGATATACCCCTCTCTTGCTTCTATTATTTCTCTCATATCAGCGCCTCCTTACACAAGCGATATGGTCCAATTTGGGCGCGTGGCTATAAGGTCCTGCCACTCTGCGCCGTTTGCTCCGTCATTCGCGCCCGCAAGCTGTTCAAACGCCTTGTTCACGGCAGTTTTTGAAAATGTTACCGTCAAGCCGCTCGTTGTACTCGAAAGCGCGTTTATAATGCTTACGATGCTGTCGCGCGAGAGCCTTGTTGCATACTGTACGTTAAAGCCGTTTTGACCGATAATACCATCGACATAGAGAGTTTCGAGTGCGGTTGCATTTAAGAATGTGTTTGTAAATACTACGCTTTCATCGACCACAAGCCGTCTAATCGTTTTTAAAGTGCCTGTAGCGAACGTACGCGATGTAGTAACGCCTGCGAGAAAATAAATATCTACCTTTGTGTCGGTGATACAGCTCGTGTAAAACGCGTCCTGCGCCACGCCACTACATTTAATGGGGTACTTCGGGGTAAAAGCGCTGTCATTCCAAGATGAGCCATAAAAGGCGTAGCGGTAATTTGTTCTGTTGCCGTTTTCTTGAAAAGCGTCCCAAAAGCGGTCGTACTCGGCTTTTGCACCTTCTTCTACGCCTTCATCTTTGCCGTCGTTGTAGCCAATACCATAGCCCGTGCTTTCCCCCATATGATATAGCTGCTCTCCGACTTTGCCAATGCGTTCAGCCATTTCTTCGGGCTTGATTTTATCGGTAGCACCCACGGGAATTCTCAAAGCCTCCGCTATATCTCTATAGTGCTTGTCGTCTGTCGTTACAATAGCCATCAGTAGCTCACCTCATCTCCATTTGGAAGTGCGGCGAGTACAGCCGCTACCATTTCTGCCTTGTCCGCTTCGGTGTAATAGTCTACGCCCTTTTGGGGAGTATATCCGTCGACACCGTCGACACCGTGCTCGCCTTGTACACCCTGCTCGCCCTGCGCAGGAATGCCCGTGTCAGCCTCGCCGATAAACCAATTACCGTTTGCACCGATGTGCGGTGCGACGTCGTTCATCGCCGCGAGAAGCTGCTGCCATTCGTCCGGAGTCGGCGCCCTCGACGCTTCACCCTCTCCTGCTCCCTCGTTTACTGTCTTGGGGGATGCCCACAGGGTCGGGCGGCGCTTGTCCGCACTCTCGCCGTAAACGCCCACGTAAAGCGTTCCGCTCTCGGCAAGTGTCTCCCACGGTATCTCGCATACGCCGTCAATAATAAGCTGCTCAACCGTGGTATCCCCACGCTTGAATACCGCCTTTCTGGTAACGTACCCGTCCCAAGCTTCATTGAAGATAAACTCTGCGAAATGCGCGCCGCGTGCCCCCGCAACGAGCGTTTCGTTCTCGGTCGCAACTATCCTTGCGCCGTTTACGCTGTATTTCATACCCTCACCTCCCTCAAGTGAATACTATGCTGGTCTTCGTATTTTTTCATTTTCCTACTCCTTGTATATGGTGTACGGGCGCATACACCGCCCGTCGCTATCAGCATAGCACATTTGTAAGCACCGCCGCGTGCCAAATACCGCCGCGCAACACCGCCGCTTTGCACAGTATTTCCTGCCGCGCCCCCTACACCTTTGTTCGTGGCGCCATAAAAAAAGCGCTGACTATTGACAGCGCCGAGCGTGTTTGGTATAATATTCTTGAACTAAAATGAAAGGAAGCCCATCTCGGCACCTGCATAATATGATAACAACGCTCACACTTAGCCCCGTTTTCGACGTACACGTGAATATCCCCGAGCTTCGCCTCGGACGGGAAAATTTAGCGAACTCGCGCCTATGCGAGGTCGGCGGCAAGGGCATAAACATCTCGCGAGTACTGCTCGCAGCAGGAATAGAACACAACGCGATAGTCGCCCTTCCCCGTGACGGCGGCGATGAATTTTTGGCTGCACTTCGTGCAGTCGGCATCGAGCCGAAAACGATCGAATGCGACGGGCGTATACGTGAAAACATAACCGTACACACAAGCAGCGAAGAAACGCGCATCAGCTTCAAGGGCTTCAACGCCGACGCTTCCCTGCTTACAAAAGCAGAAGCTCTTATCCCTGACGGCGGCACCGTAACCTTCTCGGGCAGCCTGCCGGAGGGCATTGACAAGTCCTCCACCGAGGCGTTTCTCACACGCCTTCGTAAGCGCGGTGCAAAGCTCGTCATCGACTCAAAATCCGTAACGCTTGATATGATACAGAGGATAAAGCCGTGGCTTATAAAGCCGAACGCCGAGGAATGTGAGGAATATTTCGGCGCGCTTGATGAAAATGGGCTTTATACGGTCGCGCGAAGGCTCCACGAAAGCGGCATTGAAAACGTGATGATATCGCTCGGTGGCGACGGCGCAATACTCGCTGCAGGCGCAAGGCTCTACCGCGCGCACGTACCGAAGATAGACGCGCTCTCGACCGTCGGCGCAGGCGACTCCACCGTAGCAGGCTTTATCGCCGCCGAGGGTAAATCTCCCGACGAGCGGCTGCGCCTTGCCGTTTCCTTTGGCTCAGCGGCGTGTCTTGTAAGCGGCACAAAGCCGCCGAAAATGGACGAGGTCAAACGCATATACGATAGCGTGCAGATCGAAGAAATTACGCTGTAATAACATAAAGAAAGCAGACAGCCGCAAAATAACAGCTATCTGCTTTCTTTTTATCTTATATTTATCCACACGCACATATTACTTGGTCCGCGGTTTGCGAATGCCGCGAACGGAATGAGCTTCAGAGTAAAGTCCTCGAAGCTGTCGCTGTAGCGTCTGTACAGAGCGCTATCTCCCGTCTTTCTGTAAGCCTTTACGTCCATAACGTATCCGCAAAGCTCATCGGAGTACTTCGCCGTCGCCTCGAAATTCTTATCGATGAATATACTGTGAAGATTCTCACAGTTGTCGACTGCCTCCGCCGCCATAACGTACGGGCCCATACAAACGGCAACCTTGCCGCAGTTCTGATATACGTCCACGTTGCTCTCGACGATAAACGGCTTCATCTCAAGCTTAACGCTCACCTCACCGCGCGGCGCTGTGATAACCGCATAGCCGTTTTCCATAACGTACGGAGCACTTACCTCAAAGTGCTCGCACCAAGCGGGGATTCGCACGTGCAGGCGTCTTGCACCCTCTGTGGAAAGCTTTATCTCGCCGCTTCTCGGATAGTCGGTAGTCTGTGTTACGCTGATGCCCTCGGCACTCGCGTGAGATGCGATAAACTGGTTTACGTAAAGCTCGCCGTTATCGTAGCCGTAAACGTATCCGCCGAGCGAGCCGAGAGTGCGGCTGATATTGGGCGGACAGCAGGACGTATCGAACACAGCCTTTCGCTGTGCGGGCGCGTACTCGTCGCGCTCTCCAACGTGGGAATACAGCACCTCGTAATTCTTAAGGTCGATCTCAAGCGGATTTTCGTAGAAGAAGGATTTTCCGTCGAGCGAAAGTCCCGAGATCATACCGTTGTAGAGTATGCGCTCGATAAGGTCGGCGTATCTCGAGTTGTTGTCAAAGCGTGCCATGCTTCTTGCGAAGAACATAAGCGCGATAGACGCGCAGGTTTCGGTGTACGCTCTGTCGTTCTTAAGATCGTACGGCAGCGTGACCGCCTCGCCGAATCGCGTGGAGCCGATACCGCCGGTTATGTACATCTTTCTCTCAACGATGTCGTCAAATACCGTACGGCAGACCTCGCGAAGCTCTGCGTCGTCCGTTTCGTACGCATAGTCGGCAACGCCCGAATAGAGGTAGCAAAGTCTTACCGCGTGTCCCTCAGCGACCTTATTTTCTCTGATAGGAGTTACGCTCTGGAAGCATCTGCCCGTCTTGTCCTCGATCTGCTTGCCGCGATTCTCGATAAAGAAGCCCGCAAGCTCGAGATACTTTTTCTTGCCCGTAACGCGGTACGCGCGAACGAGTGCAAGCTCTATCTCGGGGTGACCGGGAGTGATAAAATTCGCCGACTTTTCCTCGGTGAACACCTTAATTATGAGATCTACATACTTCTCCATAAGCACGAGAAATCTCGATCTGTCCGTTGCAACCGAGTATGCAAGTGCCGCCTCAAGAAGGTGTCCCGCGCAGTAAAGCTCGTGCTTGAATCTGTCGGTAAAGCGCTCACCCGGCTCAACGCGGGTGAAGTACGTGTTGAAATATCCGTCCTCGGTCTGATTTTCTTCTATTTTGTCGATAAGGCTCTCGACCTTTGCCTCGAGCTCCTCATCTCTTTCCTTGCAAAGTATATAAGCCGCCGCTTCCATCCATTTCGCAACGTCGGAATCCCAGAAGAAATGCGGTCTGTTTGGCATACCTTCCTTCCAGTCGCAATTAAATGCATCAAAGCGTCCCGTTTCCTTGAAGCGATCGTATACTGCGTGGATCGTGACCTTTCTGTTAAGTTGCTGCTTATCGTACAAAAGTCCACCATCGAGGGTAACTCTTTCGTATCCGATGTATTTCATAGCACTTCTCCTTTTTTTCGTATTGACACGCGCCTTTTTTTATATTATAATAGAATTAGCTTCACAATACAAGTGAAAATAAATCTAATTTTAGTGAGAATTTCCAACATGATAAAGATTAACGACAACGACAACTTTGAATACATTATGGCGGGTGTTTTAAAAAGCGATGAGAATTGGTGTCACCCGCGAAGAATAAAGGACTCGTACGAAATAATTTTCATGTACGACGGAGTTGCGTACATCGGAGAGGACGGAGTTGACTACACGCTCCATAAGGACGATATTTTATTCTTGGAGCCCGGGCGCGAGCATTACGGCATAAAGCCGTCAGGCGAAGATGTTTCGTTCGCGTGGATACACTATTACACCGACCACGAGCCGTACAAAAGCCTGCCGAAATTTTTCACCGCAGACGATCCGTACACCCTAAAAACACTGTTCTCGCAGTGCCTGCACGCGGCGAACACGCCAAGCTATCCGCCCGTCTGCGCGGACTACTACACCGCACTCATAGCAGAGGAGGTGCTTCGCCTTTCAAAATCAAGCGCGTCCGCACAGAACTATCTCGCCTCGCAGATAAAGGATTTTGTCGACCTCAACACCGACAACAATCTCTCGGTGTCCGACATATCCGAGCATTTCGGTTACCACGAGAACCACGTCAGCCGAATTTTCAAGGCGGCGTATTCGATGCCGCTCAAGGCGTATATCACACGCCGCCAGGTCGAGTACGCGCGAAATCTTCTAAACACCACGCTCTACACCGTCGGTCAGATAGCCTCAACACTCTCGTTTAAAAGCGAAAACCACTTCATAAAATTCTTCAAATACCACACGAAGATGACACCGAGCGAATACCGAAATTCCTACACGGGTACGCACTCAAATAAGCGGTAACGCGATTAAAATACGAATTTAATTCGAAAAACTGCCACTTGAAAAAGGTACGCGCTTTATTATATAATATAATTAGATCGTACCTCATCAATTTTTGGAGGGTATTATGAATCACAAAAAAATTGCCGAGCTTGCATACGTTTCCCCATCTACAGTTTCCAAAGCACTTTCGGGAAGCTCCGAAATAAGCAAGGAGCTGGCTGATCGAATATACCGCATCGCCATGGATTGCGGTTACTTTGAGGAAAAGAAGAAGCGCAGACGCAAATACACCAACAATGAATCTATGCTCGTCGCAGTTTTGGTGCCCGAGCTTCTCGGAAGCTACTACTCGGAAACCGTCACTCGCCTAAAAAACGAGCTTGAGGCAAAGGGCGCGGGCGTTGCAATATACGTCTACGACTTTGACCATACGAAAATGAACGACATTCTGCGAAGGATAGTTCTTCTCGGCGCGACCGACGGAGTTATAATTTTCGACACGCCCGAGCTTTCAATAGAGCCGAACATTCCCATAGTGTGCATCAGAAACTCAGAGAAAAGCAAATATGATTCCGTTGGAAACGATATGGTTGCCGTGATTTACGATTGCGTTCGCTACTTAAAGGAGAGCGGTCACCGCGAGATCGGTTTTGTCGGCGAGCCGTACACACGCTATAAATACGACGCATTTGAAAAGGCTCTTTCTGAGAACGGGCTTGTACTTAACAAGGATTTTACGCATATAGTAAACACAAGGCTCGAGGCGGTAGGCGTAGAGGCAGCAAAAAAGATACTCGCCGCAAAAGAAAAGCCCACGGCGATAATCGCGGCGTACGACGTTATAGCGCTCTCGCTCATACACGAGCTTACAGAGAGCGGCATAAACGTACCCGAGGACATTTCCGTTATGGGCATCAACAACATTTCCGCCGCGGCATACGCGCAGGTGCCGCTGACTACCGTTGACCTTTTCTCCGAGGAGCAGTACCGCACGGCAGTCCAGATACTGTTTGACAAGATAGCCGACGAAAGTGATGCCGTCAAGCACATAACCGTTGAGCACAAAATAGTCGAGCGCGCGAGCGTAAAGAAAATCAGCTGAAATAGCAGCGTGATATATTTGAGGAGATATAAATCAGGCGATAATAGAAAAACCACTTGCATAGCAAGTGGTTTTTCTGTGGCGTTGCCAAAAGGATTCGAACCTTCGACCTGCCGCTTAGGAGGCGGCCGCTCTATCCTGCTGAGCTATGGCAACAAGTCGTATGACTTATTTATTTTACCACAGCGCACCGTCTTTTGTCAAGGGGTGCGCTGTGGCACTTTTTTATTTTCCGCGGCGAAGCAGCTTCATAACCCCGCCGAGTATCGGCTTTGCGTTGATAAGGAAGATTGCCAGCACGCCGACTATCTGCACCGCCCACCAAAGCGGAAGCTCGAGCACCATAAACGCCGTCTGTACGGCGATTATCACGGTATTTACAATAAGCTTTGGCACGTGGAGATTGAAGCGTATCATTCTGCGCGTGTTTGCCGCGCGAATGATGAACACGACGAAATACGAGAAGAACGTCGCGAGCGCCGCTCCGTTTGCGCCGAGCGGCGTCGGGATAAGAAGCAGGTTTAACGCGATATTTACAAGTGCGCCTATCATTGAAGTCACGAACGAGTGAACACTCTTTTTATCGACGAGGTACACGCTTCCCATAAACGTAACAAGGCTCGAGAATACCGTCGCCACGATAAGAAGCGGCATATACTCCCACGCCGTGTAGTACGCATCGGCAAAGAGCACCCTTGCGAACACCTTTGAGAAGGCGATAAGCCCTGCGCCCGAAATGTAGAGCATACCCTGGAAGCTGTCGAACACTCTGCCAAAGAACACCTCGTGCTCCTTACGGCTTGTATCATCACGCTCGGTGACAGCCGAAAACTGCCAAGCCTCGATAAAGATGCCTGACAGAAGTATCAGCATCGTTGGTATCTTGAACGCCGCCGCGTAGAGGCCGTTTATATCGTCGCCGATGAATCCCTTTATCATATAGCGGTCGGACACGTTGGTTATCCACCAGAAAACCGTCGTCGGTATAAGCGGCACGGAAAAACCGAGCATAAGCTTGCCGAGCGACTTGTCGATAAGCTTTGGCGAGAGCGAAAAGTCGTGGCGTATCACGATGATTATAAGAAGCGCCGCGAGCGCGTCCGCGATAACAACGCTTAAGACGTAACCGAGCAGACCGATATCGAGCACAACGAGGAAAAGAATATTAAGCGCGATAGTCACCGCCGTCGCGATTATGCCCTGCAAGGCAAAAAACGCCGTCTTTCCGCACGCGCGGCAGTACTGCGCGAGAAGCGAATGTACGTTAGCTACAAACGCGTACAAAATGATGAGCCACATATACCCCTCGAAATAGTCGATGAGGTTTAGAAGCGGAAAGAGTGCCGCGAACACTAAAAAACCCGCGAAAATCACGTAAAGCCCCGTCGTTAAGACGCGTCGGCGGTCAACGCCCTTATCAAGCGTGAAGCGGAACACCGCGTCGCATACACCGAGTGAGAGTAGCGGCATCAAAAGATTCGCGCTCTGCGTTATTATGTCGGCGGTACTGTATTCTGCGGTGGAAAGATACGCCGTGTAAAGCGGAAGCAAGAGGAATACGAGTATCTTCGAGGCAAACGTGCCAACACCAAGTATCGCCGTATTTGAAAGCAGCTTTTGATATTTGTTCATACGTCGTCCTTTGTTTTTTCGTTAAAGCACACCAATCAGACGCTCTGCCGCGGCGAGTATGCCGAGCTTGCCGCTCTCATACGTAAGTCCGCCCTGCATAAACGCCGTGTACGGCGCACGCATCGGTCCGTCCGCCGACAACTCAATCGACGCACCGCCGACAAACGCCCCTGCCGCCATGATGACCGGGTCCGCGTACCCCGGCATTTCCCACGGGTACGGCGT
>JAZSJI010000015.1:0-2457 GCA_045534235.1 Candidatus Flemingiibacterium sp.
TTTCCGCTCATTACGAAAATTCAATTGCCGTAACCGACGGTGATCCGATTATACTCACCGACGTTAACGTCGGTTAAATGGAGGAAAATTAGTTTTGGCTAAGAATGATTTGATTGAATTTGAAGACTGTCAGGTAGTTGAAGCACTTCCCAACACCGTCTTCAAGGTGAAGCTCCCCAACGGTCACATAGTGACTGCAACAATATCGGGCAAGCTTCGTATGAATTATATAAAGATTCTCGTAGGTGATACGGTAACCGTTGAGGTTTCCCCTTATGACATTTCAAAGGGACGTATAACCTGGAGAAAGAAGTAATTTTTATTTCTGAAAGGAATGGTATTAAAAATGAAAGTTAAGCCTTCCGTCAAAAAAATATGCGAAAAGTGCAAGATCATTAAAAGACATGGTAAAATAATGGTCATTTGCGAGAACCCCAAGCACAAGCAGCGCCAGGGTTGATCCGCATATCAGACGACTAAATTTTAAAAGGAGTATATATCGAAATGGCTCGTATAGCTGGTGTTGATATTCCCAATAACAAGCGTGTAGAGATCGCGCTTACATACATTTACGGTATTGGACTTAAGAGCTCCAAGGATATCCTTGCAAAGACCGGTGTAGATCCCGATAAGCGCGCAAAGGACCTCACCGAAGAGGACACCGCTAAGCTCCGTGAAGAGATCGAAAAGAACTACTCTGTAGAGGGTGACCTCCGCCGTGACGTTGCTCTTGACATCAAGAGAATGATCGAAATCAACTGCTACCGCGGTATCAGACACAGAAAAGGTCTGCCCGTAAGAGGTCAGCGCACCAAGACCAATGCGAGAACCAGAAAGGGTCCCGCAAAGACTATCGCAAATAAGAAGAAGTAAGGAGTGAACTAAGATGGCAAAAGCTGCTAAGAAGGTTATCAAGAAGCGCCGCGAACGCAAGAACATCGAAAAGGGTGCTGCACACATTCGCGCAACCTTCAATAACACTATCGTTACCATTACCGACGTAGCCGGCAACGCTGTATCGTGGGCATCCGCGGGCGAGCTTGGATTCAAGGGTTCCAGAAAAGCCACTCCTTACGCTGCTCAGATGGCTTCCGAAACCGCTGCAAAGGCGGCTATGGATCACGGTATGAAGACCGTTGAGGTTTATGTTAAGGGTCCCGGCGCAGGTCGTGAGTCCGCAATCCGCGCACTCCAGTCCACCGGTCTTGACATCAGCCTTATCAAGGACGTAACTCCCATTCCTCACAATGGCTGCCGTCCTCCCAAGCGCAGAAGAGTTTAATTAGAAGGAGGAAATAGAAATGGCAAGATATACAGGTTCCTCGTGCAAGCTGTGCCGCAGAGAAGGCATGAAGCTGTTCCTCAAGGGCGACCGTTGCCTTAGCAGCAAGTGCGCTGTTACCGCAAGAGGTACTGCTCCCGGTCAGCATGGCGCTGCTAAGAAGAAGATGTCCGAGTATGGCACGCAGATGCGCGAAAAGCAGAAGGCAAAGAGATACTATGGCGTTCCCGAGAAGCAGTTCAGAAACTACTTCACTATCGCGGACAAGAAGGAAGGCATGACCGGTGAGAACCTTCTCACTATCCTTGAGCTTCGTCTTGACAACGCTGTTTACAGAATGGGTATGGCAGAGAGCCACAAGGAAGCTCGCCAGCTCGTTCGTCACAATCATTTCAGACTCAACGGTAAGAAGGTTAACATTCCTTCCATCATCGTTAAGGTAGGCGACGTTATCTCCGTTAGCGAGAGCAGCCGTCAGTCTGATAAGATCAAGGGCCTTATCGAATCTATGCAGACCAAGATCACTCCCAAGTGGCTTGAAGTAGATAAGGAAAACGCTACTGCGAAGGTAATCGCTACTCCCGATCGCGAGGATGTTGATCTTCCTCTCGAGGAGCAGCTCATCGTCGAGTTGTATTCCAAGTAATAACAACCTCCGATATACCCAGTACGTTTTTAAGGCTGTGTTTATATTCATAGGAGGGTTATTGAATGATAGAAATAGAGAAGCCTAATATAGCAACCGTTGACTTAAGCGAAGACGGAAAGTATGGCAAGTTCGTCGTTGAGCCGCTGGAGCGCGGCTACGGTACCACGCTCGGTAACTCCCTGCGTCGCGTACTTTTAAGCTCGCTTCCGGGTGTTGCAGTTGTCAGCATCAAGATCGACGGCGTTCTCCACGAGATATCCACTATCCCCGGCGTTAAGGAAGACGTGACGGAGATCGTTCTCAACGTAAAGGGCATCACTGCAAAGCTCCACACGAGCGGCCCAAAGACTGTTACCATTGACGTAAACGGTCAGTGCAACGTAACCGCGGGCGACATCAAGCAGGACGCTGACATTGAGATTCTCGAGCCCGATCATCATATCGCTACCGATGTATCACAAAAGCCGAGCAAAGTCAATCACGATCCCCTCATTTTTCCGTTTTTTGCGTCGGTTGGAAATTTTTT
>JAZSJI010000121.1:0-5058 GCA_045534235.1 Candidatus Flemingiibacterium sp.
TCCTGCAGACGACACTTGAGCGTGCCTCTGTGATAAGCCTCGGAAAAGGGAGGAGTCCGAGCCGCGCCACGCGGCGAGGTCTAAACCTGCGCTTACCGCACATATACGAAAGGACATAACACGATGAAGCACATCGCAAAAATATACACCGACTTCCCCGATAAATTCGGCATACCGCGTCAGAGCGGCATACTCGACACGCTCGAGTCGCGTATCGTCTTCGAGGGAGAATACCGTAACCCCGACGCGATTCGCGGAATCGAGAGCTGGTCACATCTGTGGCTCATATGGGAGTTCTCCGAGGCTGTGCGCGACGGCTTTTCGCCGACCGTACGTCCGCCGCGCCTTGGCGGCAACACACGCGTCGGTGTGTTCGCTACACGTGCGCCGTTCCGCCCAAACCCCATCGGTCTTTCCGCCGTAAAGCTCGTACGCGTCGAACATACAGCAACCGAGGGGCACGTCCTTATCGTAACGGGCGCGGATATGGTAAGCGGCACGCCGATATACGACATCAAGCCGTACCTTCCCTTTGCCGACAAGATTGACGGCGCATCGGGCGGCTTTGCCGAAGAAGTCTACGGCGCGAAGCTCACGGTCGATTTTCCCGACACACTTCTCTCCCGCCTCCCCGAAAGCAAGCGCGAGGCGGCGAAGATACTTCTCGCGGACGACCCACGCCCCGCAGTACGTGCCGTGGACAGCGAGCGCGTCTTCGGCTTTCGCTTTGCGGGCTTTGAGATAAAGTTCACCGTGTCGGACGGTGTGCTCACCGTAAAATCAGTCGAAGCATTATAAACAAGCCGTGCGGCTGTGGAAAACTCTCCACTATGCCGCACGGTTATATTTTATTTATAAAATATACAGTTTAGTTTTGTTTAGTTTATATTATGTTCCGCCACTACGTTCGCCTGTGCGTTCGCCACTATGTTCGCGTGTACGTCCGCGTGAAATTTTGCAAAAAGAGTTTTCCACAGTCTTTCCACAGCTTTTCCACAGGGTTTTCCACACCCCATTTCAGCGGCACAGCCCGAACCTCAGTATCGCCTTGAACATATCGCCGTCAACTATAACCTCGAACGTACCTCCGCAAAGCTCGGTGTAGCTCTTTGCGATTGCAAGTCCAAGACCGTTTCCTTCGGCAGTTCGCGACTCGTCGCCGCGCACAAACCGTCCGACGATCTCGTCGGGACTGAAATCCATCGGATAGCTCGCGATATTCTTAAGCTCAATTACTACCCCGTCGTCGACCTCACGCGCGCTTATAAACACTCTCGTATTTTTCAGCGAGTATTTGAGTGCATTGCTTATGAGATTGTCAAGTACTCGCGACATCTTTCTGCCGTCAGCCATGAAGTAAAGCTCCTTTGGCGCATCTACTATAAACGGCAGTCCCGACTTTTCTATCTCCCCCTCGTGCTCGGCAAGCGACTGCTCAATCAGCAGTGACGCGTCGAGCCGCTCGAGCACGACCTCCTCGTTGCCGCTTTGTGCCTTCGAAATATCAAAAAGGTCCTGCGTTAGATTTTTAAGCCGCTCGCCCTTCTTTGAGATTACCGCTGCGTAGTCCCTTGCCTCCTCGGACAGTCCCTCCGCCTCGGACAAAAGCTGTGCGTAGCTGATGATAGACGTGATAGGCGTTTTCAGATCGTGCGACACGTTCGTGATAAGCTCAGTCTTGAGCCGCTCTGCCTTCACCTTTGCCGCGACGGACTCGTCAAGCCCCTTTGCTATGTCGTTCACGTTTGAGGCGAGCGCCTTTAAGTCAAGGCTTCGCGGCTCGGGTATCTTATACGACACGTTTCCGCCGCGTATCTCTGCCGCACCCTTTTTTATCTCATCGACGTCACGCGAGCGGTACGCCGCCGCCACAACGGCGAGTGCAAGAATGAGCACCGCAAAAATGAGCATTGCAGGCGCGTCCCAGCCGACGGCGAAAATTCCAACGAGGCAGACGAGCACCGTGTAGATTATCAATGCACCGATGAGTATAACGCCCGTCCATTTTGACAGCGTTGCGGCGAGCGTGCGTACACACGAGGCAAGTCGCCTGCCGAGCCATTTAAGCGCCTTAAACGCCCATTTTAATACTACGGCAAGCACTTTAAAAATAAGCTTGACGATTTTGAATATCAATGTCGATGCGAGGAAATTTCTGCACTTGATATTGCGCACGATGGACAAAAGCGAGGTCAGAATTATCGCACTCGCGAGTGCCGCAGTAGCACCGACGATCGCACTGAAATATTCGAGGTCAAACGCCCTGTAGGAGTACTCCTCAATCAAGAATATCCAAAGTGCCGCCGCGCCGATACCGCAGCCTGCTATAGCGGCGAGATGCACCTCCGTCCATATATTATCAATCCATAGTCTTCTCTGTTCGCCGTGGCTGTCCTTTCCGCAGACACAGAGAAGGTAGACAAGTAAAACAAGAGCCACAAGCACGGATAGTGCCGTATTCATAAACGCCTCGCGCACGCAGGTCTTCTGATACTGCCAATCGGTTTCGACCTCATCAACGTAGGTTTCCTTCAGGCTCGCGCTTACCGTTATCGGTACCATTTCACCGTGAACGCGGTAAAGCTCTTCCAAAAGCCACATTACTCCGTGCCCGGACGACGAGAAATCATACAAGCTGTTTCCATTTTCATCGCACTCCACAAGTGCGTAAAAGCGCGACTCTGTCAGTTCCATTGCGTTCTTCGCACCACAGTTTGTAAACACTCTGTCGCCATACCTGACGTAATAATCCACCTCGCCGTCGTAATATTTCAGATCTGCCTCTATAGCGTCCGCGATGCTGTCCGTATCACTCGCTTGAGCAGTGCTGTGAGCATTCACGCAGGTGTTAAAAAGTATACGCAAGGGTGCGTACAAAATGGGTTCAAAGATCTCCGTGTCCTCAAAGCGCCGCTCAAATCGGTAAACGGCTTCGTCGCCCCAGCTATAGTATTCTATCCCGCACGCCGTAAAAACGAGCACGCTGTACGTAACGCTCGCAATGAACAGCAGTGCCGCGATGACTTTAGTCACGGTGGAATATATTATCCTTTTCACTCTTATCCCTCCTCAGTCGATTTTGTAGCCGATGCCCCAAACGACCTTTAAATACCTCGGCTCCTTGGGGTTTATCTCTATCTTTTCTCTTATGTGTCTGACGTGCACGGCGATAGTGTTGTCACCGACGGCATTTTCCTCGTTCCACACATTACGGTAAATGTCCTCTGCCGAGAATACTCTACCGCGGTTGCGTACGAGCAGCTCGAGTATCTTATACTCGATAGGCGTGAGGCGCACGTCCTCGCCGTCCACCTTGACCGTTTTGCTTTCAGTGTTTACCGACAGCCCGTCCACAACTATCTCGCCGCTTTGCTTACCCACACCGCCGAGCATCGTATACCGTCTGAGCTGTGACTTCACTCTCGCGACAAGCTCCGAGGGGTTAAACGGCTTCGTAACGTAATCGTCCGCGCCTGCGGTAAGCCCTAAAATTTTGTCCGCGTCCTCAGACTTTGCGGACAGCAGAATAACGGGTACGTTCCTCGACTCGCGAAGCTTCATCAGCGTTTTGATGCCGTCAAGGTGCGGCATCATTATATCGAGCACTATCAGATGCACCTCGTTATCCGACAAAACGTCAAGCGCGTCGATGCCGTTGTATGCCTTCAGCACGCGATAACCCTCTCCCGACAGAAATATAGCGATACTGTCAACTATCTCTCTGTCGTCATCAACGACTAAAATTGTCATTTTCCTTCACCTCCGAGTATATGATACATCATAATTCTTAATATTTGAGATAGATATTTCTTAAGTTTTCTTAAGAATCCAATTTAGAAAGCGAAGCAGTAAGGCGACGTACTCTTAAGGACAGTTTTTTGAAATTAAATACAGTACGTTACCCGCCGACAGGAAAGGACAGCGAGTTTCACGCCTTCTTTCCTTTTTAATGCCTTGCGAGAGTATATAAAAAGCCTTCTCCTGCGGGAGAAGGGGGACCGCGACAGCGGTGGATGAGGAGTTACTTTGCACGAAAACACCTCATCCGTCAGCCTAACGGCTGCCACCTTCCCCCGCTGGGGAAGGCTTTTTTACTTTGACCGAAAGTATATTTTCTTTTCCTGACGACAAGCACTGCCTTTGTATCCATAAACGTAAAATACGGCATACCTATTTCGGGATATAACGGATTTCCAAATAACTATCCTTTAGAGTGACGATCTAACCTGCTTCGCTTTTTGATATTACTTCGCCTCGGCGGCAAGGTAATGCTTCAGCACCTCGCACACGTCGTAAAGCGGACGCGAGCCTTTTATTTTGTAGTCCACGCTCACTCTGCCCGACATACGGAAGGTCAGGTTAACGTTCGCGTCAGCCGCCGCCTTTGCCCACCGCATCGCGTCAAGGCTCTCGGGCAGTATGGATATGGTCTCGCCGTGGTGCTCTATCTTCGGTATTCTCGCCGCTTGACAAAGCGCACGCGCAAGTGAAACGTACATAAGCGTGTCAGCCGCGCGCGGTATATCGCCGAAGCGGTCGAGTAACTCGTCCGCGAGGTCGTCAAGGTCCTCGGCGCACTCGATATGCGCTATCTTTTTGTATATATCCATTCGCTGTGACTCGCTCTTTATATACCTTTCGGGCAGGTACGCGTCAAGCGACACGTCTATCTTCGACTCATACTTTTTCTCGGGCGCGACACCCTTTTCCTCGAGCACCGCCTCGTTTAATATCTTCACGTAGAGGTCGTAGCCAACGCTGTCGAGCTGTCCGTGCTGCTCTGCGCCGAGAAGATTTCCCGCGCCGCGTATCTCGAGGTCACGAAGCGCAATCTTGAAGCCCGAGCCGAACTCGGTGTACTCGCGCATCGCGGAAAGACGCTTCTGCGCTATCTCCGTCAGCGACATAAACGGCGGATAGGTGAAGTATGCGTAAGCGCGGCGCGAGGAACGACCGACGCGTCCGCGTACCTGCCGACGCTCGCAATATCCAAGCTTGTCCGCGTGGTCGATAATAAGCGCGTTCGCGTTCGGCACGTCAACGCCCGACTCGATTATC
>JAZSJI010000064.1:0-12076 GCA_045534235.1 Candidatus Flemingiibacterium sp.
GCTCCGCGTTTCAGACGGCGATACTACCGACTCCTTCAAGGTCGCAGGCCGCGGTGAAATGCATCTCTCTATTCTTATCGAAAATATGCGCCGCGAGGGCTATGAGCTGACCTGCTCGATGCCGCGCGTGCTTTACAAGGAGATCGACGGCCAGCTTTGCGAGCCTATGGAGCGCGTTACTATCGACGTTCCCGAGGGAAGCGAAGGCACGGTTATTATGAAGCTTGGCGCTCGTAAGGGCGACCTTCTTGAAATGAACCTCGTCGGAAGCCGAATGAGAATAGAGTATCTTATTCCTGCGCGCTGCCTGTTTGGTTACAGAAGCGAATTCCTTACTGATACGCGCGGAGAGGGTATTATCAATTCCGTGTTCGACAGCTATCAGCCGTACCGCGGCGATATTACGCTTCGCTACACCGGCTCGCTCGTTGCGAGTGAGGCAGGTGAAACCACCTCTTACGGTCTTTATCAGACGCAGGACAGAGGTCAGATGTTCGTCGGCGTACAGACTCCCGTATATGAGGGAATGATCGTCGGCGAGTCGCCGAAGGTAGGCGATATCGCGCTTAATCCCTGCAAGAAGAAGCATCTTACCTCTATCCGTTCGTCGGGTGCAGATGAGGCGCTTATCCTCACTCCTCACAAGCAGATGAGCCTTGAGGAGGCTATAGAGTTCCTCGCAGAGGACGAGCTTATGGAGGTCACACCGAAGTCTATTCGTCTTCGCAAGTCGATACTTGATACCTCGCTCCGACTTAAGGCACAGGCAAAGCTTAAGAAGTAATATATAATGAAGCGTATTCTTATAATCGGCAACAGCTTTTCTGTGGACAGCCACAGATACGTTCACGATATTGCGAAAAATCTCGGCGCAGAGCTTGACGTGCACCTTTTACAGCGCGGTGGTTCTACGGTGAAGCAGCATTATCTTCACCGTGACGAGCCGTGGTTTGACTACCGTATCAACGACATTGAGCAGACGGGCGCGAAGAGTAAGGTGATCGCATACGGCGGAAAAGGGCCGTGGACTATTACCGAGGTTGTTGAAGCTGTGCCGTTTGATGCTATAATAATGCAGAACTATTGGGGCGGCTCCGACGGCATACTTTGCTACAGCGGCTCCGATGAGCTCACCGACTGTTCGCCGTGGTATGAAAATATGGCACAGTGGCTTCACGAAATGCAGCCAAACGCAGAGCTTATGATAAACTCTGTCTGGTCAAACGAGGAAGACCACAATTATACGCGGCCGATTATTCTTGCTGCCGAGGAGGCAGGCTTCCTTGGCTCTGACGGAGCCGTGGAATTTGCATCCTTACAGATACAGCGCTTTAATGAGCGAGCATCCGCAGATATAGCGAAAAGGCTTGGTATAAAGCCGCCGCGTCTTATTCCCGTGGGCAAGGCAATTCAAACGGCACGCGGATACGTCGACAAAAACGGGCTTGACCGCTATAGCACCACCTTTCCCAATTTTTCGGGCACTTTTGAGGGCGATTTGTCGCCCATCCATCCTAAGGATAAGGCGGCAGGACGTGTTCGCCTCAGCCGCGACGGTTTTCATTTGAGCTTCGCAGGGCGTTGCCTCGCCGGACTTTTGTGGGTTGATTACCTACTCGGCCTAGATGTGCGCAATTGCACGTATATTCCGACCCCGGAGCCGCTTTTGTGCGGTGTACAGAGAACGGTGACGACGGTTGATATAATTTCGGTTAATTTCGAGCCGATAAGCGAATATGATGCAAAGACACTTCGCGAAATAGCTCATAGGGTCGCAGAAGAAAACAGATAAAAAACTCCCTTGACGCAGTTCAGTCGCATCAAGGGAGTTTTCTATATTTTGGCTATATATTCCATCATGCGGCGAGTCGCATCCTTCAGTCGTATGTCCTTTTTCCATACAAGGCTTACGTTTGCTGATATGGGTTCTGTTAAGTGTATAGCCATAATATTATTTGAGCTTTTAACTATCTCCTCGAACATAAATCCGACGCCTACTCCACTTGATACCATGCTGATAACCGTAGAAAGCTGGTCTGTTTGTATAAGTACGTTTGGCGTAATGCCGACGCTAGCAAATCGGTGCTTTATTTGTTCGGTCTGGAAAAAACCGTCGTTGAAAAGTATAAGCGGCACATCTCCAAGCTCTGCAAGATCCACTGTACGCCTCTTTGCAAGCGGATTGTCCGACGATACACAGCAGACAAGCTCAAATCGAGTCGCATGTACCGATGAGAGGTCGGATTCGAGCGGCGCGGTGTGTGGCAGAAGCACCATATCAACGAAATCGTCGGATAGACGGGAGAGCAGCTCGCGTCGGCCGCCCTCGGTGATCTCAAGGCTAACGTCGGTGTTCTTTTCTACGAATTCGCGGAATATTTGCGGAAGTAAAAGCGAGCCTATCATTGGAGGAATACCGAGGCGTAGAATTTTTCGATCTTTCCCGAGATCTTTCATAGTATGCTCGATCTGTTCGGCACGACTTATAATGTCGCGGCTCATATTATAAAGTGTCTCTCCCGATGAAGTCGGCGCCATGCCGTAGCGCCCGCGCCTGAAGAGCGCGACGCCAAACTCGTCCTCAAGTGCCTTTATAGCGGCGGACAGTGACGGTTGTGATATGTGTAAATGCTGTGCGGCGGCGGATACCGTGCCGTGCGCGTATACTGCAAGAAAATATTTGAGCTGTATAAGGTTCATGCGACACCTCCGAGTGTGGACTACATAATCATTATATAGTTTTTTCTTATATTTGTCAAGGAAATATATATTTTACAAATGGAATTTTGTGTGATACAATGAGAATAACAAATGCATTTTCTGAGGTTTTGGTATGAATAAGCATAAAATTGCGGTTATAGCAGGCGACGGCATCGGTCCCGAGGTAATAGCCGAGGGTGTGAAGGTGCTTTCCGAGGTCGCAAAGTTTGACGGCGGATTTGATTTCGAGTTCACCTATTTCCCGTGGGGCTGTGACTACTATAAGGAAACCGGAAGGATGATGGCTGAGGGCGGCATCGAGGAGCTTTCAAAGTATGATGCCATATTTCTCGGCGCGGTCGGCTCTCCCGGAGTGCCCGACCATATCTCTCTGTGGGATCTGCTTCTGGTTATCAGAAAGAGCTTTGACCAGTACATAAATCTTCGCCCGGTAAAGCTCCTTCGCGGCGCACCTACGCCGCTTAAGAATGCTACTAGCGATAACGTTGATATGACGTTCATCCGTGAGAATACCGAGGGTGAATACGCAGGCAGTGGAAGCTGGCTTTTCAAGGGTAAGCCGAATGAGGTCGTAATTCAGGACGGAGTATTCTCTCGTGTCGGCTGTGAGCGTGTCATTCGCTATGCGTACGAGCTTGCGAGGGCAGAGGGCAAAACGCTTACAAGTATCAGTAAGGCGAACGCACTCAATTACTCGATGGTATTCTGGGATCAGATTTTTGCCGAGGTGGGAAAGGATTATCCCGATGTCAAGACCTATTCGTATCTCGTTGACGCGGCAAGTATGTTTATGATAAAGGATCCTGCGCGTTTTGAGATAGTAGTTACGTCCAATCTGTTTGGCGACATTCTGACTGACCTTGGCGCGGCTATCGCAGGCGGTATGGGGCTTGCGGCAGGTGCTAACCTTAACCCCGAGCGCAAATTCCCGTCTATGTTTGAGCCGATACACGGCTCTGCACCCGATATTGCCGGCAAGGGACTTGCAAATCCGCTCGCAACGGTGTGGTCGGCAAGCCAGCTGCTCGATTTCTTCGGCTACACGGAGTGGGGCGCAAAGCTTATCGACTATATCGAAGAGGTGCTTGTTGAAGAAAAAGTGCTCACCCCCGATCTTGGCGGCAGTGCGACCACCGCACAGGTAGGCGACGAGATCGTAAATAAAATACGCGCTCACGCTAAGGCGTAAACGCGTTTTCCTACGCTTTGAGGAAGCGGCACAACCGGTAAAACGGTTGCGCCGCTTCTTTGCGTGTATTGTTTTACTCCACCGTTACCGATTTTGCGAGATTTCGCGGCTTGTCAATATCACAGCCGCGGAAAGCCGCCGCGTGATACGCGAACAGCTGCAAAACGGTTACTGCAGGTAGGAAATTGAGCTCGTGTGAGAGCTTTGGCAAACGGATAACGGTATCAGCCGCGTCGCCCGACACTTCGGTGTCGTGCGAGCATATCATAAGCGTTTTGGCACCGCGCGCCTTCGTTTCGCGGATGTTTGAAACCATTTTTTCGTAAAGCGAAGGTACCGTACACAGCGCGACTACGGGAGTTCCGTCGATTATGAGCGATATCGTGCCGTGCTTGAGCTCGCCTGCGGCATACGCCTCGCTGTGAATGTAGGAGATCTCCTTTAGCTTCAGCGAGCCTTCGCAGGAGAGGTAATAGTCCGCGCCGCGGCCTATGAAGAAAAGATCTTCACACGCGGCAATAGCCTTTGCCGCCTTTTTGACCTCGTCCTCGCGTGCGATGATCTCGGCTATCGCCTCGGGTGCGCGCTCGTAAAGCTCGTTAATTATCGCTTTGGCTGCCTCACGCTCAATTCTGCCGCGAACTATTGCCGCCTCGACACACAAGAGATAGAGAAGTGCCGTTTGCACCGAGTATGCCTTGGTGCTCGCGACGGCTATCTCGGGGCCTGCCATCGTGTAGATGACGCTATCTGCCTCGCGCGCTATGGACGAGCCTATGACGTTGACTATCGCGAGCGTTTTTGCGCCTTTTGCCTTTGAAAGGCGAAGCGCCGCGAGCGAGTCTGCCGTTTCTCCCGATTGCGAGATAATAACGACGAGGTCATTCTCATCAATGAGGGGATCGTTATAACGGAACTCGGACGCTATCTCTACCTCGCACGGGAGCTTCGCAAGTCTGCCGAGGGCTTCCTTGGCGATAAGACCTGCGTGCATTGCCGTACCGCACGCAACGATGTGCACGCGCGATATCTTTGCAAATATGCCCGTATCAAAGCCGTCGGGCGTGAAGTCAGGCAGACCGTTTTTGATGCGAGGGTGAAGCGTTGTGCGAACGGCGGTGGGCTCCTCATTTATCTCCTTTATCATAAAGTGAGAAAAGCCGCCGCGTTCTGCTGCCTCAACGTCCCAATGCGCGGTCTTAAGCTCCTTTTCTACCGCCTTACCGTTCTTGTAAACGGCTATAGTGTCGCGAGTTACCACGGCAAGCTCGCCCTCGTCAAGCTGATAAAACTTACGGGTGTGCTTTAGTATCGCCGTAATATCAGATGCGATAAAGTTGCCGCCCTCGCCTACTCCGATTATGAGCGGTGAGCCCTGACGCGCCGCGTATATCGTGTCGGGCTGGTCAGCAAAAAGTATGCCGAGTGCCCACGAGCCGACAAGGCGCGAGGTCATATGCTCTATGGCTTCGAGCGCGGGGAGCTTTTCTACTCTGTAATAGTAGTCAAGCAGCTTTGCCGCGACCTCTGTGTCCGTGTCGCTCTCGAACGTGTATCCGAGCGTGGTCAGCTCGTCGCGCAGGGCGGCGTAGTTTTCCACGATGCCGTTGTGAACGATGCGTACGAATGGCGTGCCGTGAGGGTGCGAATTTACGTCGCTCGGAGCGCCGTGTGTTGCGCAGCGCGTGTGTCCGATGCCGCAGTGCGACACGGGCGCACCTGTGGGCTTCGATTCCACGTTTGCGAGTCTGCCTTCCGCCTTGACGGCAGAAAGAGCGCCGCTTTCATCAAAGAACGCCACACCTGCGCTGTCGTATCCGCGATACTCGAGCGCACGAAGCCCCGATATAAGATGTTCTACCGAATTATCCTTGCCAATATATCCAATTATACCACACATATATATAACTCCTCAAATTTTTAGAATATGCCGTATATGTATGGTAGCCTGCCGGTGAGGTCGTATCCGATGAAGTCGAGCTACCTATCCGGCATTTGCCGATTTTGTTTGTATTTGTTTATCCGACGCTTTGTAAGCCGCAGTTACCCACGGGTTTTGTCCTCGGACTTACGACGAGCTAAATGCCCACCGGAAAAATTTCCGCCGAATCTTTCGATAATTTTTCTCCTCGTCAACCGATAAAAATCGGTCCCGGCGCTTTTGTTAATTGTTTGGCTTTGCTTAATTATAGCTGTCAAGCTGTGCCTTTATGCGTGCTGCGGTATCCTCTGCTACCGATTTCGCCAATGCCGAATCCTCGCCCTCGGTCATAACGCGAATGAGCGGCTCCGTGCCTGACGGTCTTGTAACGAGCCTGCCGCTATCTCCGAGCGCGTTCTTTGCCTCTTCGATGATTTCTTTAACGGTGTGATCCGTAAAGAACGCGAGCTTACCCTCGGCAGTCGTTCTGATGTTGACCATAAACTGCGGATAACGCGTCATCACCTTTGCTGCATCTGCAAGCTTTACGCCCGTGCGCTTTAGCTGGGAGAGAAGCTGTATTGACGTGAGCTGTCCGTCGCCCGTGGTTGAATAGTCGCGGAAGATGATGTGTCCCGATTGCTCGCCGCCGAGATAATAGTCCTCAAGCAGCATTTCCTCGAGCACGTATCTGTCGCCGACCTTCGTTGCAACAAAGCGAAGTCCGTTTTCCTCGCAGAATTTAGTGAAGCCGAAGTTGGTCATTATCGTACCGACAACGGTGTTCTTGTTAAGCTTACCGCGCGACTTCATATCGAGTGCCAGGATAGCCATAATCATATCGCCGTCGATCTCGTTTCCCTCGCCGTCAACGCAAAGACAACGGTCAGCGTCGCCGTCGTATGCGATGCCTGCGTCAAGACCGTGCTCCACAACGTAAGCCTTGAGGTTTTCGAGGTGCGTCGAGCCACAGCCCTCGTTTATATTCGTGCCGTTTGGATCGCTTGAAAGTATCGTTGCATTCGCGCCAAGACGTGTGAAAAGCTGTGCGGCGGTTTTGCTTGCCGAGCCGTTAGCACAGTCGACTGCGATATTCATACCCTCAAGTGAGCAGTGCACAGAGCTTACGAGGTGGTCAACGTAATCCTTGATGGCGTTCACTGCGTGTGTCACGCTTCCGATGTTTTCGGGGCTTGCGAGCCTTGGTACGGGACTATTGTCGAGTACGATAGATTCGATTCTCTCTTCAAGCTCGTCTTCAAGCTTGTAGCCATACTCGTTGAAGATTTTGATTCCGTTGAAATCAAATGTGTTGTGCGATGCGGAGATCATTATGCCTGCGTGCGCCTTGTACTTGCCGACGAGGTATGCTACCGCCGGAGTGGGCACAACGCCAAGGTCGATAACGTCCGCTCCTACCGAGCAAAGTCCTGCTGTGAGCGCGGATGCTAACATCTCGGAGGAAATTCGGGTATCCATACCGATGACGACCGTAGGGAAATAACGCTTGCCGCCCGAGAGCACCTCTGCCGCTGCGCGTCCGATCTGCATCGCGCGCTCACAGGTGAGCTCTGTGTTGGCAACCCCACGTACTCCGTCAGTGCCGAAAAGTCTTCCCATTTGTTTAAACTCCTCTCAAAAATTTAATGCTTTTCTACAATGCTGTCACTGCCCTTGTAGATCGAGTTTTCTCCAACGACGCCGCGTACGCGCGAGAGCGGGTACACGTTCGTGTTTCGCCCGATGATAGCTCCAGGGCAGAGCACGCTGTTGCAGCCGACCTCAACGAAGTCGCCGAGCATCGCGCCGAACTTTTTACGCCCCGTGTCAATAACGGTATCGCCGGATTTAACGGCAACGTGCGTTTTGTCGCTCTTGACGTTGGAGGTTACCGCGCCCGCACCCATATGCGATTTGTAGCCGAGTATCGAGTCGCCGACGTAGTTGAAGTGCGGCACCTGAACGCTGTCGAACAAAATACAGTTCTTGAGCTCGCAGGAATTGCCTACAACTGCGCCCTTGCCGACGATAGCCGAGCCGCGTATGTACGCACAGTGACGGATTTCCGCGCAGCTGTCGATGATGCACGGTCCGCCGATGAATGCGCTTGGTGCAACCTTCGCGTCCCGCGCGACGTATACGTCGTTGCCTCTGTCCTCAAAAACGGCGGGATCGAGCGTTTTGCCGAGTGCTTTGATGAACTCGCTGATGCCGTCGAGCAGCTCCCACGGATATGCGTCGGGAACAAAAAAATCAACCGCAACCGTGTGTGACAAATCGAAAAGGCGGTTGACGGTTGGAATTTTGCTATTCTCCATAGTACTTCTCCTTTCTGCGACTCAGAGTCGCTGATTTGCGCCGTGAGATGCGCAGAAATATTATATCATATTTTAGTCAAAAAGTCAATAGGATCGGCACTTTTGGGCTTGACATTAAGAGCTTGTTCGTGATACAATATACCTATAAAACGGCGTGACAAATATGCCTGCCTGCTTGTCCGATTTTGAAGTGAGAGGAAGGATAATTATGAGTATAATCAAGGGCGGTATTTACCGTCATTACAAGGGCAACAAATATATGGTGCTCGACGTTGCAAAGCATTCGGAAACGCTCGAGCCGATGGTCGTTTACAAGGCGCTCTACGGTGATGGCGGCGTTTGGGTAAGACCCGCGGGAATGTGGGACGAGATCATTACAAAGGACGGCGTTTCGGTGCCGCGATTTGAATATATCGGAGAAAACGAGTAAGGCGAGTGAATCGCCTTACTCGCGATTTTTTTCGTACGCTTCAAGCTCTGCCAAAATATTCTCGGGGCGGTGCGCGTCGATGCTTGAATATTTACCGTGAGTGCCGACCTCGAGCATAGTACCGACGTGCGTGTAGCCAAGCAGCGCGGGAGGAAGGTGGGTTACTGCATCGTCTATGTTGCGTATTACCGTGAAATTATTCCAACGGCGGCGGATGTCGGGACTTAGCGCACCCCATATCACGCGCGGACAGCCAAAGCCGTAGCCCTCGAGCGAGGCGCGTATATCCGGACGTGTGAACCACACGTATTCGTGGCAAAGAAGTGCGATCGCCGCACCGTGCGAGTAGCCTGTCAGTATGATTTTTCGCACGCTTTTACCGGAAATTTTCGCAGACAGTATCGGTTCAAGCTCGTGCCACGCTTCGAGAAATCCTTTGTGCGCGAACCAAGCCGTTATTCCCATTCTTTTATACGCTTTCGCGGGAAAATCAAGGTTTCGCTTCCAATCTGCGGGACCATTCGACGCCTCGAAGAATATATAGAGTACGTCGCCGCACCGCCGTACAGCGTAGCTTGCCGCGCCGCTTGTATTAACGTAAACGGCGTCAAGGCACTGCCTGAACAGTTTGTACAGCATAGTGTCACCCCCACAGCTTCAGTATATGCGGCGTGTGGGGATGGGTGATTTGTCCGATCAGCCGTGCGCGCGGCCTGCTGCGACGCAAAAAGCGGCGAACAGTACGTCGGACGCATATCCCTCCAGATGCTCGGGATGCCATTGTACACCGAGATAAAAGCGCTTATCGGGGGCTTCGAGTGCTTCAATAACGCCGTCCTCGGCGAGAGCACAGACCGCGAGGCTTTTTGAACACTCTGCTACGGCTTGGTGGTGGAGGCTGTTTGTTTCGAGTGTATCTGTACCGACGAGCCTATTTAAAAGGGTGCCGTTTGAAATTTTTATGCTGTGCGAGGGCTGCTCGCGAGAGCGCTTTTGCATATGGTGGGGTACGTCGAAATGCAGACTGCCGCCGAGTGCGCAGTTCAGTATCTGTATTCCGCGGCAGATGCCGAGAGTTGGGATATTTCGTTCGTAGGTAAGCCTTGCCAGCTCGAGCTCATATTCGTCGCGCTCCGGAAAGGGATCGGCAAGCCGCGCAGGATCGTACTCGCTTATACCGCAAAGCCGCGGGACAATATCGCCGCCCCCCGAGAAAAGTATGCCGTCACAGATGCCGATCGTGGCGTGCGGCGAGCTTATCGGCGGAAGTATTATCGGTATGCCGCCTGCTTTAAGTATAGCTTTACAGTATTGATGTCGGAGAAAATAGTCGCCGTCTAGGTTGTTTGACGCGGTTATTCCGATTATGGGATGAATATTGATCGCCTTCTTTCACTTTGTCGTTAATACAGTATAATCACGGCGTGGCGAAGTTGTGAGTGCGACGATGATTTTTTGATAATAAATGTTTCCAAAAGGGCTTGAAAAACTATATTTTATGTGGTATAATACTTGTGTCAGATACCGCCTGATGGCGGCAATACCCACCGCGCCCAGTGGCGCAGAGAAAGGCTTGGTTTGATACTATGAAATGTCCGATGTGCGGATGCAACGAAGATAAGGTGCTTGACACGCGCCCGATAGACGACGAGCGTAGCATACGCCGCCGTAGAGAATGTCTTAACTGTCAGCACAGATTTACCTCATACGAAACGGTAGAACGCGGTGCTCTCGTAGTCTGCAAGCGCGATAATACGCGCGAGGCGTTCAACCGCGATAAGGTGATGAACGGTATCCGAAGAGCCTGCCAGAAACGCCCTGTTACCGAGGAGCAGATGACGGCTATTGTCGATGATATGGAGGCGGACTTCAAGGCCGGTCAGCGTGTCGAGGTATCGACCGTTGAGATCGGCGAGCGCGTAATGGCGAAGCTTCGCGAGCTTGACGAGGTTGCGTATATTCGTTTCTGCTCGGTTTACCGCGTGTTTGACGAGGCGGATGAGTTCTTAAACGAGCTCAACAATCTCAAAAAGATGAAAGAGGAAAACAAATAAAACTAAACGGCTTCACTCAACGTGAAGCCGTTTTTTCGTGGCTATTCAGTATTTCGTCTGCGACATCTCCAAGCTCGCCGATTTTTTTAGGACAGTCACGCCATTTTGACGCGTCGGTTGCTTCGGGCTTGTCAGCAACAATCAGCTCAAGCGTCACAAGGTCGACCCATTTGCCGAATTTGTAACCTACACCGTTGGCGCGCCCGACCTCGCGAAAGCCGAAGGCTTCGTGAAGCGCAAAGCTTGCGGGATTTGGCGCGGCGACGAGGGCGTATAGGTTTTTATAGCCCTGCGCGCATAGTAGCTCGATAAGCGCGCCGTAAAGCGCGCGCCCAATGCCCTTGCCGCGGTGAGCCTCGGCGATATATACCGACAGCTCCGCAGAAAAGCGGAAGGAAAAGCGCTCGCCGTATTTGTGCGCGTAAGCATAGCCGACGGGCTCCCCGTCCAGCTCGCAGACGATAAACGGAAACTCGGCGGAAAAATCGCGGATACGGGATGCGAATTCATCTTCGGTGGGCGTATCGTATTCAAACGTAACCGTCGTATTTTCAACGTACGGACGGTAAATCTCAACGAGCTTCGCCGCGTCCGAGGGCGCGGCGAAACGAAGCGTTATACTCATTATTTCTCGCAGTACATCTCGAGGTATGCTTCCATACGCTCGCGTACTTCGTCGTTAAGCGGAATCTCACCGTCGATTTCACGTCCGTGCATATGGTCGATGATCTCACGCACGGTTACGATAGGATGAACCTTGATGCCGAACTCCGCGCCGATCTCCTTGATGGCGGTGGTGCCGGACTGACCGCGCTCCATACGGTCAACGGAGATGATCATATGCTCAACCTTAACGTCAGCCGCCGCCTTAAGCTGGGGGAGTGTTTCGCGTACAGCCGTACCTGCGGTGATAACGTCCTCGATGATAACTACGCGGTCGCCGTCAGAAAGCTTCGCGCCGACCATATTGCCGCCCTCGCCGTGATCCTTTGCTTCCTTACGGTTGAAGCAATACGGCTTGTCGATGCCGTACTCGTTAAAGAGCGAGCAGGCGGTAACGGTTGCAAGCGGAATACCCTTGTATGCCGGGCCAAAGAGCACGTCGAAGTCGTCGCCGACGTTGTTTTTGAGGCACTCTGCGTAGTATTTACCGAGCTTTGCCATCTGTGCGCCGGTCTTATAGTTGCCGGTGTTTACGAAGTAGGGCGACTTTCTGCCGCTCTTGGTGGTGAAATCTCCGAAGCGGAGAACGCCGCTTCTTACCATAAATTCGATGAAGTCCGTTTTGTAGCTCATTTTTTGTATCTCCTAATTTTTCATTTTTTGTGATCTTTAATGGCAAATTCGTTTGCCTTTCGCGTTGCGAGGGCGATGCCCTCGGTCGGGGGGGGGCTGCGCTCAAACGCCGCTTCGGCCTCCCCCGCCCCCCCCCCCGCTCGGGTT
>JAZSJI010000008.1:0-20745 GCA_045534235.1 Candidatus Flemingiibacterium sp.
TCCTTGGCTGCGAGGTGCTTTATTATTCTAAAAATGTAGTAGCCGAGCCCCCGACTGAGCATCGCGAAGCGATGCGAACAACTACGATTAGCGGAGCAAACAAAGAACACACATATTTGAAAAAAATAGGAGAGAAAACGATGTCAGGACATAGCAAATGGAAAAACATAATGCACAAAAAGGAGAAGACCGACGCACAGCGCGCGAAGATCTTCACCAAGATCGGTAAAGAGATGGCGGTTGCCGTAAAAGAGGGCGGCCCCGATCCCGTATCGAACAGCAAGCTCGCGTCGCTTATCGCAAAGGCGAAGGCTAACAACGTGCCTAACGATAATATCGACCGCATCATTAAGAAGGCGTCGAGTGCTGACGGCGCGGACTACGAGGAGATAGTATACGAGGGCTACGGTCCGTGCGGCGTTGCCGTTATAGTTGAGGCTACCACCGACAACCGCAACCGTACCGCGTCCGACGTGCGCCACTACTTCGACAAGTTTGGCGGTAACCTTGGTACGACGGGATGCGTGTCCTTTATGTTTACCGAGAAGGGCGTTATTGTAATCGAGAACGACGGCAAGATCGACGAGGATCAGCTTATGGAGGACGCACTCGAGGCAGGCGCGTCGGATTTCGCATCCGAGGACGGTGTTTTCGAGATCTCCACCGAAACCGACGACCTCGAGGCAGTTCGCGCGGCACTTGCAGACAAGGGCTACGCTATTATGTTTGCTGATATGGACAAGGTCCCCTCGAGCTACGTTTCGCTTACAGGCGAGGACGACGTCAAGAATATGACGAAGCTTATTGAAGCACTCGAGGATAACGACGACGTTATCGAGGTTTATCACAACTGGGAAAATCCCGAGGAATAAAAGGAACAGCACCGCAAAAAATGCGGTGCTGTTTTTGTCTTCGCCCACAGTGCGCGAATGTGCACTTTACCCAACGTCTATGCCAATCGCGCGGTTGTACGCGTCGGCAAGCGCATTCCACGTTACCTTGTCAACCTTGCCCGTGACGGGCAAACCCTGCCGCGTCTGAAACGCGCGCACGTCAGTGGCAGTCGGCTCGTCGTATACACCGCCAGTACTCGCGCCGTCGATTTCATCGTAAATATTGGCGAGCAGGCGAAGCACAAGCTGCACTGCCATTACTACGTCGGAGCTCTCACCCTCGACTACCTCGTAGGCGTCCTCGTCGGGAAAGGGCGAAATGCCGACAGGCTTTGCACGGCGCGTGAGCGCCTCGAGAAACGCCTCATATATCGCATCCCACGTCGCGTTGTCAACGCGTCCCGTTACGGCAAGACCGTTCGCACGCTGAAACGCCTCCACTGCCGCGACGGTTTCTTTGCCGTAAATACCGTCGGGATTGACGAGTGGAATGTCACCGTCCGTGTCGTGGTGAAGCTCGCGAAGATAGCGTTGAACTTCGGCTATACTCTCTTTGTTGTTAGTAATATCTCTCATAATCTCACCTCACGATAACGTAGTTCCGCCGAACTGTCCCGACTCTGCCGTCTGCGAATATACCACGTCGACGTACGCGTCCGTGATAGCGTCCCACGTCAGTGCGTCGACGATGCCCGTGACGGGCAGACCGAACAGTGACTGCACCGCCTGAACTGCGCTTCTCGTTGCCGAGCCGAATATGCCGTTTGTTTCGACGGGCGGTATCTCTGTGTACACCTCGGACAATGTGGAAAGGTACTCCTGCAAGAGTCGCACCTCGTCGCCCTGCATACCGAAAAGCAGGAGATAACCGGGAAAAAGCGCGACGGGAACGCCGTTCACGTACTGCGCGGACGAATTAAGTATGCCGCGATAAGCGTTGTACAGGTCTACCCACGTAGCCTCGTCAACAACGCCCGTGTCGGGAAGCCCGTACGCCGCCTGAAATGCGCGCACGGCGTTCTCTGTCGCGGCACCGAATATGCCGTCGATGGTGACGGGCGGTATTACCGCGAGGTTTTCGCCGAGGACACTCAGATAATACTGAAACTGCCTGACGAACACGCCCTCGTCGCCGCGCGACAGCTCAGTTGGGAACTGCGCGGATACCTCGGAGAGGGACAGCCCTTCGCTTGCGAGAGCGTTCAGACGCTTGACGCCGTTGTAGAGGTTGAGAATTTTGTACCACGTCGCAGGTCCGACGATGCCGTCGGGCGTCAGATTGAAGATGCGCTGGAATTCCTTGACGGCATTTTCCGTGTTGATGCCGAAAACCCCGTCGACGGGGTATATTTTCGGTATCGCGGGGTAGTTTGCGCTGATGCGGTTGAGGCGAAGCTGAACGCTTCGAACGTCGTTGCCGAAGTTGCCGAGGCGAAGCGAGCGGTAGGGGAGTGACGGCGAAAACGGCTGTATTGGTGTGTCGGTGTTTATGTTGATGTCATCGCCGTAGTAGTTTACGAGGATTTCGTACGGCGTGAGACCTTCCTCCGCGAGAGGAACGCTGCCCCATTGCGACAGTCCGTCGCACTGTACCTCGATGCCGTCGCAGTACTGCGCGAAAAGCGGCTCGACGCTTCCTTGACGCACAATATAGTCGGTGAAAATGTCGTCAACGATGTCGGAGATATTTTCGAAAATATCTCGTCCTGCGACGAAGGATTGGTCGATAGCGGTGGAGTTGGTGATGTCGAAATCATAGCCGCGGCTGCGGTAGTATTCGGTGTATACACGGTTGAGCGCGTAGGATATCTGCGCGTAGATATTCGCGCGAATGGCGTTCTCGGGCCAAGTGGGGTATATCTCGCTCGAGGCGACGTTTTTTATGTAATCGGGGAAGGGGACCGTCACGTTTTCTGCGGCGGAATCGGGCGCGCCGAGGTGGACGGTTATCGTTTCGGGAATATAGGGAAGCGGCATAGCTTTATCCTTTCTGCGATTTATTTTTGGAGGAGGTTGCCCTCCTCCGCGTTAAAGATTCTGGTCGCGGTCCTCGGTCACGTCCCTGCCAAAGCGTGGGTAGACGGTGTCGGAGTTATACTCGGCGAGCGGTAACATCTCGACGGGCTGTATCGACGTAACGCCGTCGAATATCGGCACGCCGACGTTTGTGACGCTGTAATAACCCTCCTTTTCGACTGCGACGGTGTAGGTTGCGTACGGCTTCGTGTTGCCGGGCACCTCGGACAGCGAGCGGCTTGGCGCGGGAAGCTCGATCTTCTGTGTTTTACCGCTTCTATCGGTTGTCATAACCGAGAAAACTGACGTGTTTTCGGGCTCATCGTAGTAAACGGTTACGGCGGCGCCCTCGAGCGGTATTATGCCGCGTGCGGTGGAAACGTTCACAATGAGGTAGCCGACGGAGCTTGAATTATCCATAAGTATCGTCCTTTCGGTGAATTGCGGCGTGTTTTGCGCCGCATAGTCAGTATATGCCGCGCGGCACGGCGGTGATACAAAAAAGGCTTCCCTTGAAGGGAAGCCTTTAAGGTTATTTTAAAATGAAAATTCGTATCAGTGCCAATATCAGTATATGTATAGGATAGAATGCGTAGCATACATATTTTCCGACTTTTCCGTGTATAAAACCGCGCTTTCCGTTGTAAAGTGCTATCGGGATAAAAGCAAGACCTGAACGGAATTTTTCTGAAAAAAGGCAGGTGCATACGAGTGCGCGCGAAATAGCATTTTCGCGAAGCATATACATTGCTATGATAGCGATAAAGCCCATGTAACCATAGTCTGCTTTGAAGAAATACGAGATTATGAAAAGCCCGAGAACGCCGAGCACCTGTATGACCTTTCGATCCTTGAATTGCTCTAGTACGTACAGCGCAAGACAGCCCAAAAGAAGCGTAAAGAATATGTTTTGTCTGCCGTAAAAGAGTGTTCCCGTATGTATGAAATTCCACGGCAACTCCGAGATGATTGCAAAAATCAGAAGATTAGCAGCATATTTCTTTCGGCTTTTAGTGTACGCAAAACCCTCACATAGCAAAAAACAGTACAGAGGAAAAACGGTACGGCCGATAGTACGCAATATGTAGTATGCGGTAATCTCCTTGGTGCCTATTACGAAAAGTGGCGCAAGCATTTGATCGCAGTCATAAAGCAGAAACAAAGCAATATGGTCGATAAGCATAAAAAGCATTGCGATAAGCTTGAGTGAGCTTCCACTTAAAATTTTCCATTTTTGCGTACCTGTTTTCATATTAATCTCCATTCCGCCGCGCGTCTCGGTGGCACAAATAAATTTCGGTACGTGAACAGTCATCGTGCGATTACGGCAAATAAACTTTCACGCTAACCTACGAAAAGTTACTACATAGATTATACAACAGCTTTGAAAAAAATGCAATATGATTGTGCGCAAAAAGAACGGCTTTATTTAAAAAGCCGTCCTAAAAATTCGAGAAACCGAAACTTTATCACAACGTCGGGCGTAGCCCCCGTGATAATTCGCACCTGCGAGGGCGTGAGCCCTGCCTCGACAAGCTCGCTCTCGTCGATTACCGCCGCCGTACGCTCTGATGTGACGCACAGCTTCGGATAAAGCACGCACCACCAATTCGCACCCTCTGCCTCACCGATGAGCACGCGAAGGGAAGTGTACGTGCCTGCAGGGAGCGTGAAGCCCTCGTACTGGCGCGTCGGGTACTCCTCTTTGGTGAGCGTGACCGAGGCAGTGTGTACGCTTCCAAGCGTCGCGAGCACGTCGTTTGCTGTGCGCTCGATAAGCGCGAGATTTGCCTCTATCGCCGCCTCGGCACCCGCTCGGTCATTTACACCGTCGAGCACCCACGAAACGGTGTCAAGTATGCCGTCGCGTACAAGAAGCTTTTCAGCTTGATCCTCGTCGCTGTCCGAGCTTGCGAGTACGTGCAGGCGGATTATGTTATCATAAAGCTCGGCGTCCTCACGCGAGGGAAGCGCGGCGGATACGGGTAGCATCAGCGCGACGGTTATCGAAAATGTAAGTAAAAACACGGTAATGCGATTTTGCATAGTTGCCTCCAAAAGAAAAATTGCTTTGCGAAGTCAGTATTGACACAGTTTCGCAAAGCAATTCAGGTTTTTTATATATAACTTCTGTCCACGCTGATTACCGTGTTGTAATCGTGCGACAGCGCGCGTACCTTCGCGGCGAATATGTCGCATATTTCAGCCTCGGAGAGCTTGCACTCGAACGGCACGACTACGTCGAAAATCAGGTTGGTATGTGTAACGCCTCGTACCATGCGAAAGTCGTGTATCGACAGGGCGACGTCAAGCTCGCCTGCGACTATCGCAACGATAGCGTCGACCTCGCGGCGCACCTCTTGAAGCTCCTCGTCCGACGTGACGACGGGATCAAGGTGGATAACGAGCTGTACGCCGTCCTTCTTGAAATCGAACTCGATATTGTCGATAACGTCGTGACTGACGAGAATATCCTGCTCGGCAGGCACTTCAACGTGTACCGAGGCGAAAATGCGGTCGTGGCCGTAGTTGTGCACGACGAGATCGTGGTAGCCGAGCACGCCGTCGTATTCCATAATGCGCTTGCCGATCGACAGAACAAACTCTGCGGACGGCGCATTTCCGAGCAGCGGGTCGGCGGTTTCCATAACGAGCATAACGCCCGAACGGATTATAAATACCGCAACCGCAAGACCGAGCCAACCGTCGAGGTTTAATTCGAAAATACGCGCGATAAGCGCGCCGACGAGCACTGCCGCGGTGGATATTGCATCGTTACGGCTGTCCTGCGAGGTAGCAATAAGTGCGGTGGAGTCGATGTGCTTTGCCACAGCGCGGTAGAAAAGGCACTGCCAGAGCTTGATTATGACCGACGCGGCGAGTATCACGAGCGAGGCGGTCGAATAGACGGTCACCTCGGGCGAGAATATCGCCTTTACAGAGGTGGTGAAGAACTCGATGCCGAGCACGCAGATGACCATTGACACGATAAGTCCCGTTATGTATTCGATTCGCTGATGACCGTACGGGTGCTCCTTGTCGGCAGGCTTTGAGGCGAGCTTAAAGCCGACGAGCGTTATGACGGACGATGCCGCATCCGCGACGTTGTTTACCGCATCCGCGGTGATGGCGATACTGCCCGTGATGATACCGACGACGAGCTTCATCACGGAAAGAAGCGCGTTCGACGCTATGCCGACGCCGCTCGCCGCGCTTGCACATTTGGCACGCACCGCGGCAGAGGCGGTGTCACGGTAATTTTTTACGAAAAGTGAAAGTAGCTTTAAGTTCATAATTGCTTCTCCATTGGAGTTTTTTGTCTTTGTGTACAGTTATATTGTATTATAAAATACGAATTTTGTCAATGCCGTGCCGTTATAGGTCGAGCGAGCGCTTGAATTCGCTTGGACTCATACCCGTTACGCGCTTGAATACGCGCGAAAAATACTGCGGATTGTCAAAGGAAAGCTTGTCGGAGATCTGTGCGAAATTAAGGCTGTCCTCACGTATTATTCGCTTTGCCGCATCTATCTTTATACGCGTTGAATAGCCGGTTATCGTAGTTCCCGTCTGATCGCGGAAAAGACTGCTTAAATAGCTCTTGCTGTAGCCGATACGTGCGCATATCTCATCAACTCGCAGATTGTGCTCGACGTTTTCGCGTATAAGCTCCTTTATCGACGTGACGAGGTGGCTTTCCATACTTTCCTTTGTAGGGAACACGCTGATCTCGCCCGCTTTGGTGATGCTGCGTATAAGGAATATTAGAAGCTGCTCAAGGTAGGTCTTTATAAGCTGCTCGCCGCCGATAGGGGCTGTGCTTTTTTTGTTGAGCTTATTTAGGCTTGTGTCGTTTTTCGGTATGACGTACGTTTGCTCGGCTTCCTTTATAATGGCGGAGATAAAGTTTTTGAGCGTTTTATCGAGAACTGCGTGGTATTTTTCAAAATACTGCATCGCGGGCGAATTGCATACGAACGACACGACAAAAAAGTTTGGCGCGGAGTCAAGCGCGCGGATAGAGTGAAACTCCATCGGGCGGTGGAAGATGATCTCGCCCTGCCCGAGTGTTATCTCCTCGTCGTCACGGCACACGGAAACGCGTCCGCGGTCAACGTACGTCATTTCCCAGAAATCGTGGCTTTCGCCCTCGAAAACAAAGTTTTTATCGAACTCATAGTAGTGTACAGTGACAATCTTCGAGATGTTTACGATGCTCGTAAGCGCGGTCTTGATATACGTGGGTTTCATATTTATCCTTTCAGGCCTTTTGCTGTGTACAAAAGTGCACGTTTATAGTAAAAAAATAACTGTTTCTTTTAAACAGTATGATATATAATTATTATAGCACATATTTTGCAGCTTTGCAATAGGTGTATACAATAATACAAAAAGTTGGGAGAAAAGTTATGAAAAAAGGTATTAGTATCTGGTCGTTCCCTGCGGCACCGCTTGCAGACAGCTTCGCACTTGCGAAGGACGCGGGGTTTGAGGGCGTCGAGGTAGCACTTGATGAGGCAGGCGAGCTTTCGCTTACCACAAGTGAAAAGGACGTTCTGGCTATCGCTGACACCGCTAAAAACGCCGGCATTGAGCTTTACAGCGTTGCGTGCGGACTCTACTGGGACTATTGGCTCAACGCCGATTGCGATAAGGAGCGCGCCAAGGCAAAGGATATCGTAAAGCGTCAGCTCGACGTGGCAAAGCTGCTCGGCTGTGACACTATTCTCGTTATACCGGGTACTGTAAACGCGGATTTTGCAGATCCTAATAAGGTCGTTGACTACGAAACTACGTATAACAGAAGCCTCGAGGCTATGTGCGAGCTTAAGTCGTACGCAGAAAAGGTGGGCGTTTCGATCGGACTTGAGAACGTGTGGAACAAGTTCCTTCTCTCGCCGGTGGAAATGCGTGACTTTATCGACAAAATAGGAAGCGATTTTGTCGGCTCTTACCTTGACATAGGCAACACCCTCGCAAACGGCTATCCCGAGCACTGGATACGCACGCTCGGTAAGCGTATAAAAAAGGTACATTTCAAGGATTACCGCAAGGCGGCAGGCGGACTTCACGGCTTCGTTGACCTTCTCGCAGGCGACGTTGACTATCCTGCGGTAATGAAGGCACTTGGCGAGATCGGATACGACGGCTGGGTAAGCGCGGAGATGATCCCGAACTACAAGTATTATACCGAGGCAATAATTTACAACACGTCCTATTCTATGGACAAGATTTTAGGGAGAAAATAAAAAATGTTAAGAGTTGGTTTAATTGGCTGCGGCTTTATGGGCGCAATGCACGCAAATTGCTACAAAAACATCGAGGGCGTCGAGATCGTCGCACTCGCCGATATCAGAGCCGAAAAGGCAGCGGCTCTCGCAGAGGGCACGAGTGCAAAGCTTTACGGCGACGGTATGGAGCTTATTGAGAACGCGGAGGTCGATATCATCGACGTTTGTCTGCCTACATACCTTCACGCGAAGTACGCGCTCGCGGCTATGGAAAAGGTTAAGTATCTTTTCGTGGAAAAGCCGCTCGCGCTTACCGTGGAGGAGGCAGATGCTCTGCTCGTGGCAAGCAAGAAGACCGGCTGCAACGTACAGGTCGGTCAGGTTATCCGCTTCTGGGACGAGTACGTTGTTCTTCGCGATATGCTCGCTTCCGGCAAGTACGGCAAGGTTATAAACGCAAACTTCCGCCGTATCAGCCCGCGTCCCGACTGGGGCTGGGAGGATTGGCTTCTCAAGTACGAGCTTTCGGGCGGCGCGGCGCAGGACCTTCACATTCACGATATGGATTTCGCGCTCTCTATCTTTGGTGAGCCAAAATCGCTTTACTCGGTAAAGAACACGCTCGGCGAAAAGTATTCCTACGTTAACACCCTTATGCAGTACGACGGCTTTGCCGTATCCGTCGAGGGTACGTGGGGACTTCCCACAACGCATCCCTTCGAGGCTACCTTCCGCGTAGTATGCGAGGGCGGCGTTATCGAGAACGCGGGCGGTAAGTTTATGCTCTACACCGACGCGGGTGCAGAGATAATCCCGATCGAAAAGAAGCAGATCGGCTCTGCAAACGCAGGCGGAAACATCTCCGACCTTGGCGGCTACTACAACGAGCTTGTAAGCTTCACAAACAGCGCGGCAAACGGCGAGCCGATAAAGAACGCGTCTATTGCAGACGGTGCGGCATCGCTTAAGTTCCTTCTTAACAAAGAGCTTGCTTTTAACGCGTAAATAAGACGAAATCCCCGACGTTACGTCGGGGATTTTTTATATTCCTCGCACAAAAGCGCACGACCGTTACCGCGCGATCATCCCGTGCAGCGCCTTGAGCGCCGCATCAAGCCCGCCAACCTCGTCGATAAGCCCGAGGCGTACCGCCTCCTCGCCGTCGACTATCGAGCCGATGTCGGTCGCCATTTCCTCTGTGCACATCATAAGCCGCGTCAGCTCGCCGGCGGAAATGCGACTGTTTCGGCAGACGAAATCCGTGATGCGCGACTGCATTTTTTGAAGATTGTCAAAGCTCTGCGGCACACCTATGACGAGCCCGTTTGTGCGAACGGGGTGAATGGTCATCGTCGCGCTCGGCACTATAAACGAGCGCTTTGCCGCGACCGCAAGCGGTACGCCGATCGAGTGTCCGCCGCCGAGGACTATCGAAACGGTCGGCTTCGACATACTCGCGATAAGCTCGGCGATTGCAAGCCCCGCCTCGACGTCGCCGCCGACTGTATTGAGAAGCACTAAAAGCCCCTGTATCTCTCGGCTTTCCTCGATCTGACAGAGCAGGGGAATGACGTGCTCGTATTTGGTCGTTTTCGCACTCTCGCCGAGAAGATAGTGTCCCTCGATCTGACCGATTATCGTCATACACTGTACGCCCGAGCGTGCGTCGGTCATAACGCTGCCCGTTTTTTCTATCGCGTCGAGGTTTTCCTCGGACGTGTTTTTTTCTTTATCAGCCATATTTTTGCATCCTTTCGCCGTTTTACATAGAAATACGTCATTAGTTTTTTCAAAAATTCATCTTTTTATCATTTACTTTTTAAGGAAAATGTTGTATAATATCTATGTATGATATTAAAATCACAAATTTTATATACGAAAGGACATCATATCATGGAAAACAAAGTACTTGTTGAAACATCTGCAAGACACGTGCATCTCTCCGCAGAGCACATCGAGATCCTCTTCGGCAAGGGCGCAACCCTTACCCACAAGAAGGACCTTTCCCAGCCCGGTCAGTTCGCTTGCGAGGAGCGCGTAACTCTCGTTGGCCCCAAGAAGCCTATCGCTAACGTAATCATCCTCGGTCCGGCTCGTCCCGCTACCCAGGTTGAGGTATCCTTCCCCGACGCGAGAACTCCCGGCGTAAACCCTCCCGTTCGTGAGAGCGGTGACGTTGCAGGCTCTGCCGGCTGCAAGCTCGTTGGCCCTGCAGGCGAGGTTGAGATCTCCGAGGGCGTTATCGTTGCAAAGCGCCACATTCACTTAACTCCCGACGACGCTGCAAAGTTTGGCGTTGAAGACAAGCAGGTCGTATCCGTAAAGATCGAGAACGCTGACCGTACCACCGTGTTCGGCGACGTTGTTTGCCGCGTAAGCCCCAAGTTCGCTGCTGCTATGCACATCGACACCGATGAAGCAAACGCTGCTTGCGCATTCGGCGAAGTTTACGGCGAGATCATTAAGTAATCGAAACCTGAATATTTTTCCGATATTCGAACATAATTAAGAAAAATAATAACAAGGAGATAAAACAATGAACTATACTCACGAAGTTGAACAGATGTGTTGTGTAGCTAAGGGCCCCAAGCACGGTCCCGCACCTATTCCCGAAGAGGGCAGATGGGTGAAGGCTTACGAGATCAAGGACATTTCCGGTCTCTCCCACGGTATCGGCTGGTGTGCACCCCAGCAGGGTATGTGCAAGCTTACCCTCAATGTTAAGGAAGGTATCATCGAGGAAGCTCTCGTTGAGACCTGCGGATGCTCTGGTATGACTCACTCTGCTGCTATGGCAGGCGAGATCCTTCAGGGCAAGACGCTTCTCGAGGCACTCAACACCGACCTCGTTTGCGACGCTATCAACGTAGCTATGCGCGAGATATTCAAGCAGCTCGCATACGGCCGCAGCCAGACCGCATTCTCCGAGAACGGTCTTCCCGTCGGCGCATCCCTCGAGGACCTCGGTAAGGGCCTTCGCTCGCAGATCGGTACTATCTTCGCAACCAAGGAAAAGGGCGTACGTTACCTCGAGATGGCAGAGGGCTATATCCTCGAGCTCGGTCTTGATAAGGACAATGAGGTTATCGGCTACAAGTTCGTAAACCTCGGCAAGATGATGGACGCTATCAAGGCAGGCACCGATCCCAAGGAAGCTTATGAATCCAACATCAAGACTTACGGCAGATACGATGACGCTGTTAAGTATATTGATCCCAGAAAGAACTAAGAGAGGAGGAGCACGAATATGTCTAACAATGTAAAGTTTGAGGGCAAGGAAAGAAGACTTGCAGGCATCGAGGCTTGCCTCGCAGAGTACGGCATCAAGGACCTTGAAGAGGCAAGAGAAATCTGCCTTGCAAAGGGCGTTGACGCTGACGCTATCGTAAAGGGCATTCAGCCTATCGCATTTGAGAACGCAGCTTGGGCTTATACTCTCGGCTGTGCTATCGCAATCAAGAAGGGCTGCAAGAACGCAGCTGACGCCGCTGAAGCAATCGGTATCGGTCTTCAGGCATTCTGCGTACCCGGCTCCGTTGCATCTACCCGTAAGGTTGGTCTTGGCCACGGTAACCTCGGCGCAATGCTTCTGCGCGAAGAGACCAAGTGCTTCTGCTTCCTGGCAGGTCACGAGTCCTTTGCAGCAGCAGAGGGCGCTATCGGTATCGCAAGAACCGCTAACAAGGTAAGAAAAGATCCCCTCAGAGTTATTCTCTGCGGTCTTGGTAAGGACGCTGCATTCATCATTTCGAGAATCAACGGCTTCACCTACGTTTGCACCGACTATGACTTCTACACCGACGAAATAAAGGTCGTTTACGAGAAGGCATACTCCGACGGCGACAAGGCGAAGGTTAAGTGCTACGGTGCTAACGACGTTCTCGAGGGTGTTGCAATTATGCGTCACGAGGGTGTTGACGTTTCCATCACCGGTAACTCGACCAACCCGACCAGATTCCAGCATCCCGTTGCAGGCACCTACAAGAAGTGGGCGCTTGAAAACGGCAAGAAGTACTTCTCCGTTGCTTCGGGCGGCGGTACAGGCCGAACCCTCCACCCCGACAATATGGCAGCAGGCCCCGCTTCGTACGGTCTGACTGACACTATGGGCCGTATGCACGGCGACGCACAGTTCGCAGGCTCGTCCTCCGTTCCCGCACACGTTGAGATGATGGGACTTATCGGAGCAGGCAACAACCCGATGGTTGGTATGACCGTTGCTTGCGCTGTTGCAGTTCAGGAAGGTATGAACAAGTAATTTCTTTTTGAATATAAACCGCACCGGATCACCGGTGCGGTTTTCTTGTGTAAATATTGTGTAATGCTTGACGGAAAATTATTGACAGATGCGGCGCGTTGTGATATATTGTTGATGGTGTACCACACATAGTACTATTAACCAAGGAGAAAATATATGACATCCAAAATTAAAATCGGTTGGGCGGAGGCGAACATTACGCCCGATAAGAGGGTGTCCCTCACCGGACAGTTCGCGGAGAGAATTTCGCTGTACGTTGAAAAGCCGCTGACCGCAACGGCAATGGTTATCGAAGGCGATGGCGAATGTGTGATCTTTTGCTCCTGCGACCTTGTTAACACGTCGTGGAAATTGGTTGAGGGCGTGAGAGGCAGACTTAAAGAACTTAACGCCCCCTTTGACACGAGCAGAGTCGTCCTTAACGGTACTCATATACACACAGGTCCGGCGTACGGAGGCGCACGCAGAAAGGACACTAACGTCGTCGGCGGCAGTATAATGTTTGAGTGGATTGAGCGCTTCAAAACGCTTTTGGCACCCGGTCAGAGATATGTAGAAAAGGAATCCGTGTCCGATAATCCCGAGATAGCAACGAAAGAAGAAAACTACGCGATGCTTGTCGACAGAATTTCCTCGGCTATAATGGAGGCGTGGAATAATCGCCGCGAGGGCTCGTTTGCCAACGCGTTCGGACGCGCGGCGGTTGGAATGTGCCGCAGAATCGTTTATATGGACGACACCGCGGAAATGTGGGGCGACTCCAACACCCCGAACTTCAAGGAGGTCGAGGGCGGAAGCGACTCGGGCATAGAGCTTTTGTTTGCGTTTGACGACAATAGAGAGCTTACCGGTATCATCGTAAATATTGCTTGTCCCGCGCAGTGCGTACAGCACCGTCTGTTCGTTTCGCCGGACTATTGGGGTGAGGTTAAAATGCTGCTTCGCAAGCATTTCGGCGAGCATATATTCGTTCTCACGCAATGCTCCGCGGCAGGCGACCAGTGTCCCGTTGACCTTGTGCGCTGGGTAGAGCCCGAAAGCGACGTCAACGATCCCAACTGTAAGCATATAAACCCCAAGAAGCGCAAGGCCGATCCGTCGATGTTCGATCTTTCCGGTATGCGGGTTGCCGGCAGACGTATAGCGAACGAGATCATCGCGGTTTACGAAGAGAGTGTACAGGACGTACAGACCGAGGTAGAGCTTGAGCACAGAGTCATCGATATGCCGCTTCCGATCCGCAAGGTAACAGAAGCGGACAAAGACAACGCCGAGAGGGCTATCCGCGAATATTTGAAGGTCAAGTCGGGGGACGTTGACTACATCGACGTTGCGAATATTGAATCTCATCTCGGCATAATAATGAGATACGAGGAGCAGCAAAAATCGGCAAACATCGATACGGAGATACACGTTATCCGCCTCGGCTCCGTCGCATTTGCGACGAATCCCTTCGAGCTGTTCCTTGACTTTGGAAACAGAATCAAGGCGCAGGTCGACTGCGAGCAGATATTCTTGATTCAGCTTGCCAACGGCTGCGAGGACTACCTCCCGACCGAAAAGGCAGAGAAGCACGGACATTTCAGCGCGTACGTGTCGAGCGGCCTCGTCGGACACGAGGGCGGCGACATACTCGTCGAGCAGACGCTTAAGAATGTTAATGAAATGTTTAGCTAAACCCATACAAACAAAAACGGCTCCGCTTACTGTACGGTAGGCGGAGCTTGTTGCTTTTGCAAAGCCGCAACTTTTTTTCACTTTCTCTTGCTAAAACGTGAAAACTATGCTATAATTATGGTAATCAAGAAATCCGCCTTGGGCGGCAAACTTTAAGGAGTGATATTTTTGAAGGTCGTACTCACAAACCTCACCAAAAAATTTCCGTCAAGAAACAAGAAAAGCGCGGACGTTGTCGCCGTGAACGATTTTACGTTCGAGATACCCGACGGCGCGCTCGTGGGACTCCTCGGACCGTCAGGCTGCGGCAAGAGTACCACGCTCAACTTAATTAGCGGACTCTTAACGCCCACCGAAGGACGTATCCTCTTCGGTGAGGACGACGTTACCGATATGCCGCCCGAGAGGCGCGGTGTTGGACTCGTTTTCCAGAATTACGCGCTTTATCCGCACCTTACCGTAATGCAGAATATCATATTCCCGCTTGAAAACCTTAAAGGCAAGGATAAGCTCACGAAGGCAGAGATGCGCGAGAAGGCTACCGAGATCGCAAAGCTCGTGCAGATAGACACCCTGCTTGATCGCAAGCCGAGCGAGCTTTCGGGCGGTCAGCAACAGCGCGTCGCTATCGCGAGAGCACTTGTTAAGATGCCGCGCGTGTTACTCCTCGACGAGCCGCTTTCAAACCTCGATGCACGCCTTCGCCTTGCAACGCGCGAGGAGATCAAGCGTATACAGCGCGAAACGGGTATCACCACCGTTTTTGTAACGCACGACCAGGAGGAGGCTATGAGCATCTCCGATCTTATCGTCGTGATGAAGGACGGCGTGGTACAGCAGGTCGGTAAGCCGCAGGAGGTCTACGACGATCCCGTCAACCTTTTCGTTGCAAAATTCCTCGGCACGCCGCCGATCAACGTCTTTGACGGCGTGGTGAAGGACGGAAAGCTTTACATCGGCGACGAGGCTGTGCTCGATGCAGCGAATGCACGTGATGGCGAGGTTTTTGTCGGCGTACGCCCCGAGGGCTTCGTGCTCAAAGAGGACGGCGTATTCTCCTGCACGCTTAAGGCAGTCGAGGTAATGGGCCGCGACATCAGCGTTGTGTGCGAAAACGAGCACAAGTGCTCCGAAACTATCCGCGCCATCATCGACTCCGAGAACACTCCCACGCTCGGCACGGGTACTGTACGCTTTGACTTAAAGGCAAACAAGGTCGATATTTTCGACAAGACGACCGAAGCGCGTATCGCGCTTTAATGAGGCACCGATATGGAAAAAAACAACCTTAAAGCGTGGCTGTATCTTCTGCCCGCGATATTATTCCTCGGCGTGTTTATGGTCTATCCGCTCGTCGACGTGTTTATCTACTCCTTCGAGCAGGGCTTCAACTCGTCCTCGCAGACCTTTAACGGTGTCGGACTTTACAATTATTCCTACATTTTGCACGACACGCTCTTTTTGCAGGCGGTTAAGAACACGTTTATCCTCGTTGTGATAACCGTGCCGCTGTCGACGACCATCGCGCTCTTTATCTCGCTTGGACTTTCCTCGATAAAGTGGCTTCGCAACCTCTTTCAGACGGTATACTTCCTGCCGTACGTGACGAACACGCTCGCGGTCGGACTTGTCTTTATGATACTTTTCGATAAGACGGAGTATTCAGAGGGGCTTGTCAACGTCATTTTGAACGTTTTCGGTATGACGCCCGTGGACTTCATCGACGGCCCATACTGGGCTAAAATGCTTGTACTGTGCATCTATACGATATGGATAGTAATGCCCTTTAAAATCCTTATCCTGACGAGCGCGCTTGCATCCGTCAGACAGGACTACTACGACGCCGCGAAGGTTGACGGCACGTCCAAATTTCGCATTTTCAGAAAGATCACGCTCCCGATGATCTCGCCGATGATATTCTACCTCGTTATAACGGGCTTTATCGGCGCATTCAAGGCGTACAGCGACGCTGTCGCGCTCTTTGGCGAAAACTTAAACGCCGCCGAGATGAACACCATCGTCGGCTACGTTTACGATATGCTCTACGGAGAGGGCGGCGGCTTCCCGTCGTACGCATCCGCGGCGGCAATCGTGCTGTTTATAATCGTGCTTACCATAACCTGCATAAATCTTATGGTAAGTAAGAAGCACGTTCACTATTAAAGGAGGCGCATTATGAATAATATCAAAAACAAGGCGCACTCCACCCTCGGCGCGAAGATAGGCAAGGGCGTCGTATACGCTCTGCTTATACTTTGGGCGCTTATCGTGCTGTTCCCGTTCTATTGGATGATTTTAACGAGCGTCAAGGGGTACGGCGCATACAACGCGGAGCAGATACCGCAGTTTATCACGCTCTCGCCTACGCTTGAAAATTACGTTACGGCATTCACCGAAGTGCCGCTTCTGCGTTATTTTATCAACACGGTCATCTTCACCGTGGCAACGACGGCGCTTATGCTTGTGGTGATAATTCCTGCGGCGTTTGCGTTCTCGCGGCTCGAGTTTCGCGGCAAGAACTTGCTCTTTACGCTCTTTTTGGCGCTTATGATGATCCCAAACGAGCTTGTTATCATAACTAACTTTATTACGATAACGAGCCTTGACCTTCGCAACACCTTTACGGGACTTATTCTCCCGTCGGTGACGTCGGTATTCTACATTTATCTCCTAAAGGAAAACTTCGCACAGATACCCGACGAGCTTTACCTTGCGGCGAAGGTGGACGGTACGTCCGACTTCAAGTATCTCGTGCGCGTTATGCTCCCCATATGCAAGCCGACGGTCATCACTGTTACTATCCTTAAGGTCATCGAGTGCTGGAACTCTTTTGTCTGGCCGCGACTTATTACGGACAACGAGGACTATTTCCTCGTTTCAAACGGTATCCAGCAGATACGAGAGGGCGGCTTCGGACGCGCCAACATTCCCGCTATGATGGCGGCGGTCGTGGTAATCTCCGTGCCGCTTATCGTGATATTCATTATTTTCAGAAAGAAGATAATGGCGGGCGTTGCGAGAGGAGGCACGAAGGGCTGATGAAAAGATTTTTTGCATTTGCGCTTTTACTTTGCCTGACAGTTACACTTGTATCGTGCCACGGTGCGAAAAGCACGAGCGAGTTTGTTTTGCCCGATGAGTTTGATACCTCGCGCGACTATGAGATAAGCTTCTGGGCGAAGAACGACACGAACAAAACGCAGGTTGATATCTACAAGAAGGCTATAGAGGACTTTCAGACGCTGTACCCGAATATCACCGTAACGCTTCGCCTTTACAACGACTACGGCAAGATATATCAGGACGTGCTGACTAATATCGCCACGGGCACGACGCCAAACGTCTGCATTACCTACCCCGACCACATCGCAACGTATATGACGGGCGAGAATACGGTCGTGCCGCTGACTGACCTTATGACCGACGAAAAGTACGGTCTTGGCGGCAGCGAGGTCAAGTTTGACTCGCCGACGGTAGATGAGATAGTCCACGAATTTTTAGCGGAGTGCAAGCTCGAGGGCGAATATTACGCTCTTCCGTATATGCGCTCGACCGAGGCGTGCTACGTGAATAAAACGTACGTTGAAGCGCTCGGATACGAGCTTCCCGAAGTCCTTACCTGGGATTTCGTTTGGGAGGTAAGCGAGGCGGCTACGGCTAAAAACGAGGACGGCACGTACAAGGTCAACGGCAAGACGACGCTTATTCCGTTTATCTACAAGTCGACCGACAATATGATGATAACGATGTTAAAGCAGCTCGGGGCAGGGTACTCTACTGCTCGCGGCGACATTCTTATCTTCAACGAAACGACGGGCAAGCTGCTCACCGAGATCGCGGATCACACCAAGGCAGGCGCGTTCTCGACGTTTGGAATATCGGGCTACCCCGCAAACTTTTTAAACGCAGGACAGTGCATATTCGCGATAGACTCGACCGCGGGTGCTACGTGGATGGGCTGTGAGGCACCGCTTATCGACATAAGCGAGGAAAACCTTGTCGAATTTGAAACGGTCGTTATGCCCGTGCCGCAGTACGACACCGAAAAGCCCACTATGATATCGCAGGGACCGTCGATGTGCGTATTCAATAAAGAGGATAAGGGGGAGGTACTCGCGTCGTGGCTGTTCTGTCAGTATATGCTGACAAACGACGTGCAGATCGCATACTCGCAGACCGAGGGCTACGTTCCCGTAACGATTAAGGCGCAGGAGTCAGCGGAGTATACCGACTACCTCTCACGCTCGGGCGAGGACAACGATTTTTATTACGATATAAAGCTTGATGCTACAAGGTTGCTGCTTGACAACGTGGAAAACACCTTCACAACGCCCGTCTTCAACGGCTCAACCTCGCTTCGTAATGCCGCAGGCGAGCTTATCGAGGACGTAACGAAGTCCGTTAAGCGCAAGCAAACCGTGGACGAGGCGTATATCGAGGGGCTGTACGAGCGCGTGACGCTGCTTTGCAGGCTCGATCAGATAGAGCTTACGTCGGGCGTTACCGACCTTGGACCGCTTCCGACGCCTGCGCTCGTGCTTCTTACGGCGATAGGTGCGGTATGGGTATTTATGGGTGCGTACGTGCTTGTCGGAGTAATAAAAAAAGTAAAAAAATCATAGAAGGTCTTGACTTTTTATAAATTTCGTGTATAATATTAGGTGTATAGGTTTGGCACGCAAAAAACGTGTGCCGACACAAAACATTTTTCAAACTAACAAGGAGAAAAATTATGAAGAAGTTTTTAGCTATTCTTTTGGCTCTCACTCTCGTGTTTGCTATGGCGGCTTGTGGCGGTAACGGCGGTACTGACGATACCACCGATCCCGTGGTAACCGATCCCGTTGACGACACTGACGACACCACCGACACCACTCCCGCAGACACCGATCCTGTTGAGGATCCTGCAGAGGTTATGAGCTACGACGAGTACGTTGCAGCTGAGCTTGACTCCGAGGTTCTCGTTGAAGTATACGTTCAGGCTACTCAGTCCTGGTGGGAAGACAAGATCACCGTTTATGCAGCTGACGAAGACGGCGCATACTTCATCTATGAGATGGAGTGCTCCGAGGACGACGCAGCTCTTCTCGTTCCCGGCACCAAGATCCTTGTAAACGGTTACAAGGCAGAGTGGTCCGGCGAGGTTGAGATCGTTGACGCTACCTTCGAATTCGCAGGTGACGATACTTACGTTGCAGAGGCAGTTGACGCTACCGAGCTTCTCGGCACTGACGAGCTTATCGACCTTCAGAACCAGCTCGTAGCATTTAACGGCCTTACCGTTAAGTCCATCGAGTTCAAGAACGACGGCGGCGACGACATCTACGTTACCGTTACCAAGGACGGCGCTGACTACAGCTTCTGCATCGAGGTTTACCTCACCGGTACCGAGACCGAGGTTTATCAGACCGCTTCCAACCTCAAGGCTGGCGATATGATCAACGTTGAGGGCTTCGCTTACTGGTATGAGGGCATCAACACCCACATCACCGCTATCGAGGCTGCTAAATAAGCTTTGACTTAAAAGTGAACATTGACACGGCTGTTTTTACAGCCGTGTCTTTTTATTGCGAAAAATACCAAAAGTGTGTTTACAATCTGTCACCGATGTGATATAATAAAAGTATAATGAGATATTATGTGCTAACGAGGTGTAACCTATGTCAAAGCTTATCGAGTTCAAGAAATACATAAAAGGGAAAACGGCGGCGGTTGTCGGCATCGGCATATCGAATACGCCGCTGATAGATTTTCTTATTTCGTGCGGTGCGAGCGTTACCGCGCGCGATATGAAGACGCGCGAAAAGCTCGGCGCACTTGCCGACACGCTTGAAAATAAGGGCGTGAAGCTCGTACTCGGCGAGGATTATCTTGAAAATTTCACCGAGGATATTATATTCAAAGCGCCCGGCATCAGATGCGATAAGCCGCAGCTTGTGGCGGCTGTGGAGCGCGGAGCGGTTTTGACTAGCGAAATGGAGGTATTTTTCGCACTTTGCCCGTGCAGGATATTCGCCGTAACGGGCAGTGACGGCAAGACCACAAGCACCACGCTTACTTACAAAATGCTCGAGCGTGAGGCACAGAAGCGCGGCTCGGACTCTCGCGTGTGGGTTGGCGGTAACATCGGAAAGCCGCTTCTTCCCGAGATCGACAGCATTGTGGAAAACGACCTCGTGGTCGTGGAATTGTCGAGCTTCCAGCTCCACGCGATGAAATGCTCGCCCTATGCGGCGGCGATAACCAACGTGTCGCCGAACCACCTCGATTGGCACACCGATATGGACGAGTACACGGCGGCAAAGCGTAACGTCTTCGGCGGTGACAAAACACAGCGCGTGGTACTCAACTACGGCTCGGAGCCGACTCGCGAGATGGCGTCCGACGCGAATGCGCCCGTGACGTTCTTTTCGGGTAAATGCGTCCCCGAGGACGGATACGAGGCTGTTTTCGAGAAGGACGGCATCATCGTTCACCGCGATAAGGACGGCGCGCTTACCGATATTATCGCTTCTGCCGAGATAAAGATACCCGGCAGACACAACGTGGAAAACTATATGACCGCGATCAGTATGACGTGGGGATTTGTGAGTGTTGACACGGTTCGCGAGATCGCGACTACGTTCGGCGGCGTTGAGCACAGATGCGAGTTTGTGCGCGAGCTTGACGG